>WYBG01000390.1 GCA_011526015.1 Deltaproteobacteria bacterium
AAAGCGCGCACGTCCTCCAACAGGCTCTCCACGGAAGCGGAGGGATTCGCCAGGTGATCCCGGAGGCGCATCGTTCCGTATTCCTCGAATGAAGCATTCATCGCCTCGCTAACCCCGTCCGAATACAGCAGCAACCGGCTTCCCGCGGACATATCCAGCTTGTATTCGGTAAATAAAACATCTTTAATGCCTAAAGGCAACCCGGAATCGACCTCTAAAAATCGCAATCCCGCCGAATCCATAAAGAGCGGGGGGAGATGGCCGGCGTTGGCAAATATCACGCTTCGCCGGGCCGGATCGATAATCGCGTAGAGCATGGTGACAAATTTGGCTCGCGGGAAATCCTCGATCAGCACGCGATTTACCTGCGCCAGAACCTCGCCGGGGGGTAACTCTCTTTCGGCGAACAGCCGCAGAATGCTCCGGGTCGAGGCCATCAGCAAGGCCGCGCCCATGCCCTTGCCGGAGACGTCCGCCAGCACCACAGCGAAGCGGCCGTCCCGCAGGGGAATGTAATCATACCAGTCGCCCCCGACTTCCTGGCAGGGCAGGCACAAACCCGTTACGTCAAATCCGGGTATGGGAGGCGCCTGGCCGGGAAACAAAGAAAACTGCACTCTCTGCGCTTCCTCCAGCTCCCGGGCCATGCGCTCCTTTTCCTGGCGCTCTATCCGGAACAGCCGGGCGTTCTCTATCGCCGTGGCGATGTGCCCCGCCAGCGCCTCCAGGAGCCGGATGCGCTCCGCCGGAAAAGCATTCGCCTCGTGATGCTGAAAATTGAACACCCCGATCAGCCGCCCATGTACTTTCAAGGGAATATCAAGCTCCGAACGGGTTGAGGCTTCGCTAACCTGGTAGTAAGGATCCACGGTCACGTCCGGCGCATAATAGGTCTGCCCCGTTTCCCCGACGCGCCCGACCATGCCGTACTCCCCGATCTTGAAGCGGTCGCCTTTCACGTGGTAGTTAATGGTCCACCCGCGCACCGCCGCGATCACCAGCTCATTGGTTGCGTCATCCTTCAGCAGCACCGCCGAGCGCGAATAGCCGAAGGTCCGGGCGACGTCGCTCACCACTTCTTCCAGGAGAACGTCGAGGTCTAAGATCGAATTGATCCTCTGGGCGACCCGCTGCAACAAAAAAAGCTCCTGGATGCGCTGATTTTGGTCGTCGCCGTTTATCGCAGGTTTTCCGGGCATAGGGTTGTCTTTTTATGAGACGTTTTCAATCCATTTAACCATAACATCGAGTGCCAGACCTGTGTTGCCGGTCTGGCAATGATTCTGGGCATGTTCCTTTTTTGTAAACACCCTGCCTGTTACAGACCTGGCATTTGTTAGCGCCCTGATTTGCATGTCATACATTTTGAAAGGAATAAAATGGTCGTCTCTTCCTGCTAAAACGAGCACATCCTGTATAACAAGTTCTGAATGAATATTTTGCTCGTTCATCAGCAGATATATCTCCAGGGCGTCGAGCGGTTTTTCTTTTTTCGTGATATACTTGAAATGATCGACAACCCAGGAGGTGATACCTTCTCTTTTTTCAAACTTGAGAGCAGCCATCTGATTCATGAACTCTCTGCAATGCTCCATAAACCACAAATGAATCTTTCGCAATGCGGGATTCATACATTTCATATAGTCGATGGCGTGCCCGGAGGCGATCACGCGTTCTATTCGCGGTTCGAATGCGGCTGCCCTCAAACAGAACCATCCTCCCATTGACAAACCAAGCAGAGTACTGCTGATTGGGCTGAAATAGTCCAGAATAGCTTTTACCGGCCTCTCCCATTCATATATCAAGGGCAGCCCATATTTTCTGAGCGCAGCGCCCTGCCCGGGACCTTCAAATCCTATGACTTCATACCCATGATTTGAAAAATATTTCATCATTGAATACCACTCTTCTATGAAAGAATCAAATCCTCCATGAATGAGGATGGTACCTTTCTTCCCGGATATTGTAGAAATTCTTAGTGCGGGCAGAAAAGTGCTTTCATAAGGTACCTGACATCTTTCAATTTCATCATTTGTAAATGCTTCATAAAAAAGTTCAATGAATTTATCATACAAGATTTCCTTATCGGGATCCCTGGACTTCAAGTAGAACTCAGCGGCTCGATAATAGAACGCGGCGTTCATCAACCTGTTTTCGGAAGCTGCCTCTTCAGCCAATTTGAGCATCTCCCGTTTCCAATCCTTGAAACCCTTGATTCTCCTCCCTGCTTCTTCCATATCTTTTAACCTGGCATAACCTAACGAGTACCATCTATTCAGTTGGAAATTGAAGAGCTGCTTCTTGTGGAACTGGTAGTATCCAATCGGGAATTTAATTTCGCTCATGTGATTACCTCGCCGGTTGTGGAGGCGCAACTTTATATTTCGACGGAAAGTCATTCATCTAATGCATACCGGCAGAATCTTTGGGGAGCTTTCGAATTTGCCTGCCGAAGATAACGCCGTTGATCGCTTCTAAGGGGCCGATCAAAGCATAGAGCCAGCCGGACATCGCCGCGCGGGCTCCGCCGCCGAAGGCCACCAGGCCGATGGACAGCAGCGCAATGGCCACGCAGATGCCATACGCGGAAATGCTGGATCGCGTGGTGATAATTTCAAGCGGATTCAATTCAAGTTCGCGGCGTTTGCGATAGGCGCGCCAGTGCAGCAAGACGAACACCAGAAACACGGCCAGAAAACCGAGGCCGTAAATGATCATGAGCAATCCCCATTGCTCTCCTTGAATGGCGATTTCGCCGCGAAACTCGATGCCCAGCACCCGGTCCAGCAGGCCGTAGCTGATCAACAGCGTAAAAAGAAATTTCAGGGGATAGATATAGAACAAAATGACGAAAAGCAACACCGCGTTGAGCACGATAGTGAAACCGTCCTGCAAACCGTAACGGCGGAAAAAAAGATAGTGCGCATACCAGATTCCCACCAGCGCCGTAAAGGTAACCCCGAACGCCGCGAAACCTTTCATCGTCTCCACCAGGTCGTCGAAGGAACGGGGGACTTCCAGCGAAACCACCAGCAAGGTAATTGCAAAGGCAAAGACCGCGTCGGTGAAGCCTTCTATGCGGGAAACCTCCCCGCCGCGCCAGCGGAAATACCCTTTTTCACCTGGGCTTTTTCGGATGAGATACTTGCGGATCATGCGCTTTCTTTTTCTCCATTTCGTTTTGGGCGAAGCCGGATTTGCGGCGTGGCGCTTTTATCCGATTGAAAAAACGCCAGGAGACTAAACAACCCTGTACTTCTCAAATATAGTTTTACGAGCGTAAATTTGCTACAGGATAATTGAGGGGGAGGCGGGGATTTCCGGTGCGCATCCTGAACCCCCGGCGCTTGCGCTGAATGCCCACTGCTTACTCAATGTCGTTTAGTCAAGCATTCACTATTCACCATTCTCTATTCACAATTATCGAGCCGCTGTCATAACTTGCGAAATAACAGCAATGGTGAATGGTGAACAGTGAACTCAGAATAGTGAATTTTATTCTCAAAGCCCTTAACTAAACGATATTGACTGCCTACTGCCACCTGTCTCATAATTGGCAATTGTCAATTGGCAATTGCTAATTGGCAATTTTACCCTGCCCCTGCCACCTGCCCCTGCTCCTGTCCCTGCCCCTTAATTTTTTCTCCCTTCCCCCAAATTTTTCCCCCATTTCATCATCCCCAAATCTTTCCGATATTATTAACCGTCTCGCTCGGCGATGGATATTGACGTAATTGAGGAAGATATATTGTTGAAATTGTGGTTATTCTGGATTTTTTGGGGTATTGACGCACTGGTCTGTACCATCGCCTTCCTCTTCTTTTTTGTTGGCCTGGCAGACGGATCGGTGTCATCATTCAACATCGGAATATGGATCCCCCTATTGATTGCGTTAATAGTTATCATTGCTGGCAGTCTCGGGCTGAAGGTGATTGGATACCCGGTTTTCGGAATTATCCTCCTTCTGGTTTTAGCCATTCCGGCTATTCTTTACGGGTTATTCATATTTCTGACGATTGTAACGAATACCCGCTGGAATTAGAGAATTGGCTGAATTTCGCTAAGCGTTTTGGGTTCTTTGAGCCTGGGGGGCGCAATCCCATCCTGCTCCTCCGGAGGCATGTTTTCCGGAAGAAAACGATTATGCCAGGATTGCCCCCGCCCTTCCCCAAAAATTTTTCCCCCATTTCATCATCCCCAAATCTTTCCGGTATTATACTGCACGCGGGCATAAATTGAGGCTTTTGTAGCGCCCGGCAAAGATGCCGGGCGCACTGTCCGACAAGCATCCTTGCCTGTCGGAAAAGCGCAGGCATAGCGGAATCCGCAATACATCTCAACGCAAAAGGTTGCAACATTTATAGCAATTTCATGAAAATCATAAGAATCTTGTCGAGGTTCAGTAAACTTTCAGGAAAACAGTGGTGAGTTATGGCAGCCATTTCTCATCAAATTCAATCTTGAACTTCTTTAATAAACTGATATACTCTTCCCGGAAATTTTTCGATTGATGGTGCTTTTCCTGGTTTTTAATATAATTAATGATGGTTTGAAGCTGTGACTGCCCATAACTAAACGCCCCGTATCCTTCCTGCCAGGAAAATTTTCCTGTAAACCAACCCTGTTCATTGATAAAATTAGTAGAGGCGCGTTTGACCTCTTTTACCAGGTCAGAGATGGTTTTATTGGGAGCCAAACCGATCAAGATATGTACATGATCGCCCATGCCATTGATGATAATCGGTTTGTGCCCCAAATTTTTGATAATTCCGCTCATGTATTGATAGACCCGGGTTTTCTTTTCACCGTTTAATAAATTGGGGTAGTCCTAAATAGGTAATGCTGCTATGCTATTCGACCGCCTGCTTTGTCATTCCCGCGAAAGCGGGAATCCACGATTTCTGCTGAGTTTATGGATTCCCACTTGCGTGGGAATGACACCGTACA
>WYBG01000391.1 GCA_011526015.1 Deltaproteobacteria bacterium
GTTTCCTTATTGTTCGACAGGGCGGCCTCCACGGTGTCCCACCCCGCGGAAGCGCCCAACAGCACGTCTCCGGGAATGGTGCCGCAGGAGCGGTTGTCGCGTTTGGAGATGCTCAATTTGATGAAGCCGAGGTAGGGAATGATGGTGTTGTTGCTGCTGTTCACCCCGTAGTTCACTTCCTTGCAGGTGTATTCGATCACGTAACAGGCGACCCCGCTCTTGCTTTTGGGGGTTTCGTATTGGTAAAGCAGCTTCTGCTTAGTTTGAAAAAACTCTACGAAGCGGTTGACAATGGTCTCGAACGCCGCCTCCACCCGGGCGTGTTCCGCTTTCACGGCGGCGCTGTCCACCGGGGCCTGGCTATACGCCGGAGAGAACATAATCCCCAAAAGAAAAAGCATAATTCGCTGCCACGATTTCATTGCTCGCTCCTTAAGTTGGATTTAGACCTCAAAGGTTTTGGAAACCTTTGAGGTCTTTGGGCCGAGATCAATCTTTGTAAAAGAACGTTATGTTGTGGCCAATTTAGGCGTTTCGGCGGAATGAATTGTGACCGGTGAGGGCTTCAGCCACTCCTGCTGTTTTAGAAAGCCGGGAAGAACAACACGGCAACCCGGCCCGCTTCGGCGGCGCCGGGGCGAACCGGCCAGCCGGCGCAACCGTCTTACCTTCCTGTTTCATACCATAGATTTTCAGAAAATTATTTTCCCGGCTTGCAATGCTTCAGGCCAACTAATCTGAGCCTGGCGATAAAGGCAAAATGATTGAATGGCAAAATAATGTTTGATGTAAGGGTTTGAATCATTTTGCCATGGAATTATTTTGCCGTAGAAATTATTTTTCTGAAAAACTATAATTCCGATCAATATCGAGTTTCCGCTTGTATTGCGTTCTTTCATAAGCCTGATTTGCCGTTGCATTTCAGGTTCATTTTGCAGCCCGGATATGAATCCAGGCTTACAACCATTCTTTGGCCGTTTTGCGAAAGCGCACTTTCTGCCAGGCTTTATCAGGCAAACTTTCCACATATTTTTAGCGTCTCGCTACGCCCCCTTTTTTTTCATCTACCGTAACAGGGTATTGGAAACAGAACCGCTTGTAGTTAAATTAAGCTCTTTAGGAAATGCGAAATAGCAGCATCATTAACAGGAGATAGTTCACAGTAAACCACTCTCCCTTTTGCCACTTAATCAGGAGAAATACACTGCCATGGAAAATCCATCGCACCCGGAAGAAAAAAAAGCCAGGCTACGAAATTCCCCCCTTGCCAAGCTCTCCCCTTCCACCAACCGCTTGAAAGGGAAGAGGATCGAGGACCTGGAACAGGGTTTTATCGACCATCTCGAATTTTCTCTTGCCAAAGACCGCTACTCCGCCACGCCCCGGGATTATTTCAAAGCGGCCTCGCTGATGACCCGCGACCACCTGGTGGAACGCTGGATTCATACCCAGCAGGCTTATTACCGGCAGGACGCCAAGCGTATTTACTATCTCTCCATGGAATTTCTGATGGGCCGCACCCTGGGGAACTCCCTTTTGAACCTGGGAATGTACCGGAACGCCTACCGGGCTATAGACGAGCTGGGGTTCGACCTGGAAGAACTGCGGGAGATCGAGCCGGATGCGGCGTTAGGCAACGGCGGTCTGGGACGGCTGGCAGCCTGTTTTATGGATTCCCTGGCGACCCTGGAGCTTCCCGCCTACGGCTACGGCATCCGTTACGAATACGGCATTTTCTCCCAGAAAATCGTGGACGGCCAGCAGGTGGAAGCGCCGGACAACTGGCTGCGCTACGGAAATCCCTGGGAAATCCAGCGCCCGGAGTATATTTACCCGGTGAAATTTTTCGGGGAGGTGCGCGAATACCGCGACGAGAAGGGCATCCTGCGCTATGACTGGATGAACACCGATGACGTGATCGCCCTGGCCTATGACACCCCGGTGCCGGGCTTCCGCAACAATACCGTCAATACCCTGCGGCTGTGGAGCGCCCGGGCCGCGGAGGAATTCGACCTGGAATATTTCAACCACGGGGACTACGAAAGGGCGGTGGCGGATCAAATCGACTCCGAAACCATCTCCAAAATTCTCTATCCCCCGGATAATTTTCAGTTGGGGAAAGAACTCCGGCTGAAGCAGGAATATTTCCTGGTCTCCGCCACCCTGCAAGACATTATCCGGCGCTATAAGAGCACCCACCCGGATTTTAACGCCTTTCCGGGCAAGGTGGCGATCCAATTGAACGATACCCACCCGGCCCTGGCCATCCCGGAGCTGATGCGCCTGTTAGTAGATATTGAGGGGATGGACTGGGAGCGCGCCTGGGAGATTTGCACCGGCGTATTTGCCTATACCAATCATACCGTCTTACCGGAGGCGCTGGAACGCTGGAACGTGGAAACGATGCAGCGCCTCCTCCCCCGGCATTTGATGATCATTTACGAGATCAATCACCGCTTCCTGGAAGACCTGAAAGCGCGTTTTCCCGATGACGTCGAGCGGCTCCGGCGCATGTCCCTGGTCGAAGAAGACGGGGAGAAGCGGGTGCGCATGGCCAACCTGGCAATTGTGGGCAGCCATTCCGTGAACGGGGTGGCGGAGCTGCACAGTGAAATCCTGAAGCGGGACATTTTCAGCGATTTTTATGGCATCTGGCCGGAAAAATTCAATAACAAGACCAACGGCATCACCCAGCGGCGCTGGCTGATGCTGTGTAACTGGGAGCTGGCAAGCCTGATCTCCCGGCGCATCGGAGAGGGATGGAGCACCGACCTGTACGAGTTGAAAAAGCTGATTCCCCTGGCCGATGACCCGGTTTTTCGACAGGAGTGGCGGCAGGTGAAGCAGAACAACAAAGAGCGGCTGGCGCGTTATATCCGGGAGCAATGCGGGGTGGCGATAAACCCGCAATCCATCTTCGACTGCCAGGTGAAACGCATCCACGAATACAAACGCCAATTAATGAACCTGTTGTACGTCATCACCCTGTACAACCGCATCAAGGCGAACTTGCAACAGAACCTGGTAGCCCGAACGGTGATCTTCGCCGGAAAATCCGCCCCCGGTTACGCCATGGCCAAGCGCATCATTCACCTGATCAACCTGGCGGCGGAAGCGATCAA
>WYBG01000392.1 GCA_011526015.1 Deltaproteobacteria bacterium
AATTCACTATTCTGAGTTCACCATTCACAATTCACAATTGCTATTATTTCGCAAGCCATCCCAGCAGCTTGATAATTGTGAATAGAGAATGGTGAATAGTGAATGCTCAACTAAATGACATTGAGTAAGCAGTTGGCAGTTGGCAAAATTGCCCGTTCCAAAACCGGGAGGGGCTGAACTGCCTTTATCCGGCAGCCGCCGGCGTTCCAACTCGTGGGGCGCGCTCCCGGCGCTCGCTAACGTCATCGTGGCTGATCGCGGTCACCGGGCAAATCTCCTCGCAGGCCATGCAGGCAATGCCGCAGGGTTCATCCACCGCGATGGTGTCGAAGGCGCTCACGAAACCGGCGTCCTGCGGGCAGACCGCGATGCAGGCCGCGCATCTGATGCAGGCATTCCAGTCGATGTCGAAAACTACCGGGTTTCGTTTGGGCATAAGGTGATACCCTGTTAAAAGTGACTAAAGTGACTAAAGTGCCTGAAGTTCGCTTTAGCTCATTTTAGCTCACTTTAATTACTTTTTATACCTTCCGGAATTCCGATTGAGGGCTGAAATAACGCGCCAGGGTCTGGTAGAGCATCCGGTCGCGCTCCGCTACCGGTTGGCGGAAAATTTCCCGCTTCAGGCGATACAGCTTCCACATCGCTTCGCCCAATTCCTTCATCCAGCGGCGCTGGTATTCAGCTAAGTTTTCCGCGTCAGGCGGCTGCCCGGTGGGCAGAAAATCGCCCAGGAAACTGCCGGCGATTTGCCCGCAGCGCAGGGCGGTATGAATACCGCCCCCGGTAATGGGATTGACGTGCCGGGCGGCGTCGCCCACCAGGATGACGTTGTCGGCGTATTGCTGTTTCAAGGGCGCGGCTAAAGGCACACCCCCGCCCTGCACTTCCAACACCCGGGCATCTTTGAGACGTTCCGCCAGGAAGGAATGGCGGATGAAATGGTCCAGGTGCCAGCGGGCGTCTTTGCCGGTGAGGGTGCGGGCCACGCCCAGTCCGACCTCCGCGTATCCATGTCCTTTGGGAAAAATCCAGGCGTATCCGCCGGGGGCCCACTCGTGGCCGGCAATGATTTCCAGCAAACCCTCCGTATCCACCCGGTCCATTACCAGTTGCAGGCAGGAGGCCAGCTCGGCCAGCTTGATGTGGGTGCGCAGCCCGGCCCACTTGCCCACCCGCGATTGCAGCCCGTCGGCTCCCACGATGACCCGGGTACCCACCGTGATCTCCTGCCCGAATTTCTTCAGCAACACCTTCGCGGTTCCGTCGCCGTTGGTATGGTAACCCAGGGCCTCGGTTTTCAGCCACACCTCCACGCCGGCTCTTTCCGCCAGGGTCATCAAATAACGGTCGAAGCGCCGGCGGTCCACCACGTAACCTAACGGCGAAGTGTTATATTCCTCGGGCTTCAATGCGCGATAATCCAGGGTTTCCGATGCGCCGTTTGCGTCATAGACTTTGAATCCGTAAATCGGGGCGGCAACATACTCGTCATCGGGCTGAACGCCGGTATCGCCGAGGGCGTGGGCGCTTACCGCCCCGGAACACTGGATGGGCGCGCCTAATTCCTGCTTTTTATCGACTAAGAGTACCCGCAAGCCTCGCTCTGCGGCAATCCGCGCCGTCGTTGCCCCGGCGGGGCCGGAACCGATTACAATTACATCGAAATCTATTTTAAGAGGCATGGTTTTCTCTCTCGGTTCAATCTCCAACGGAGTGTAAAACTTCAGTTTTGCACGCCGATTTCTACGCCGCCAGACAGGCGAGGGGAAAAAATATATACTCGGAAAAAAACAGCACCCAAATAAACAGGTAATAGCGGGCAATGGAAGCCCGGTTGCCCGGGGTGGCTCGCAAACTCACCAGCCACATCAGGCCCAGCAGGCCGGTATGCGTCCCGGCCAATACCGCTCCGTTCACTCCGGAAATGCCTGTAATACCGGCGATGATCAACCCCAGGTAACAGGCGGCCAGAAGCCCCCGCCCGATGTTGAACACCTTGTGAGCCCCCAGGGTAAGGGAAAGGGTCATAATCCTGAAGCGGCTGTCCCCTTCCATGTCCGGAATGTCCTTGAACCAGGCGATCACCAAACTGAGGCCGAAAATAAAGGCGGTAAGCGCCCACACTTGCGGCGGGATCTCTATCACGCCGTTGAGCCGCTTGTTAAAATGAAGAAACAGGAACAAGTTCACCACCACTCCCCGCACCATAAAAATGCAGGCCGCGGCCCAAAAATGAAAGCGTTTCAGGCGGAGCGGAGGCAGGGAGTAGGCAGTGCCAATAAGCAGGCTGAGGATGACGGTGAATGATAAAAAGAGCCCTTCGCGGAGCGCGATCAGCAAGGAAATCACCAGGCAAAGGGCAATGATGGTCTTGCCGGCGCGCAGGGAGTAGGTTCCCGCGGCCAGGGGCAAATGGGGTTTGTTGATGCGGTCGATCTCCACGTCGGTAAGCTGGTTCAACCCCACGATGTAAATATTCGCCCCTAAGCAGCTCAGCAGCGCCGGCAACAGGATTTCCCATTGCCAGGGGGGAGTACCGCCGTGCGCCCAGGCGATTAAATATAAACCGAGCACGCTCAGGGTGGTGCCGATAATGGTGTGGGGGCGGGAGAACCGGATAAACGCTTGCAACCACTTCATGGAATTGTTCTTTCTGAGGATACTCTTTTTCGCAAAGCGCATAGGGCATGGAGTAGAAGAGGGATGCTCGTTTTTAACGCTATGCTCTTTGCGCTATGCCCTATGCCCTATGCGCTTTGCCCCCCGCGCTTCACCCCATGCAGCAGCCCAAAGCGGATCAACCCGCAGCGGTAGCCGCGAATCATCAAATTCATCGCCAGCGCCCCGCGGATCGTGGGCCATCCCGCACGGATCAATCCTCGAACACTTTTAACACTGAGCGCCGAGCGCGCCACCGCCTTCCAAAACGGGGATACCGCCCGGGTCCAATCGGCAATGCGAAGCTTGGTAAATCCTGCTTCGGCGGCAAAAGTTTCGAATTCCTCGATGGAGATGAGAGGGGGCAAATGATAAACCCGGCAAAGGCGCCGCAAAAAACGTTGTTCTGATGATGAAAGCGCAGGGGGCAGGGAGCGGCGGCACCAGGCGGCCATCAGGAATTTACCCCCCGGGGCAAGCATCTCCGCGCCGGCTTGCAGAAAGCGGCGCTTGTCGGGCATGTGCTCTCCGCTTTCCAGGGACCATGCCAGATCGAACGAGCCGGGTTCAAAGGGCGGATGAAGCGCATCGGCGACAGCGAAGCGAACCCGCTCGCTCAACCCCGCTGCGGCGGCGCGCTCCCTGGCGCGCCCGGCCTGCACCGGGCTGAGGGTAATTCCCACTACCCGGGCGTTGAATTTCTGCGCCAGGTACAGAGAGCTCCCGCCGATCCCGCAGCCCACGTCTAAAATGTGCCCCGCTCCGTTAATCCCGCCCCAGCGCAGCAATTCCTCGATCAGGTCAACCTGCGCCCGGTAATGGTCGCGCTTTTCGGTTCCCTCCGGCCCATAGTAGCCGTGGTGCATGTGCTCTCCCCAGGTCTCTTCCCATAAGGCCGAGGAGGCGTC
>WYBG01000046.1 GCA_011526015.1 Deltaproteobacteria bacterium
AATACACCGGCGGGGTGAAGGGCGATCCCCACGGGCTGAACGGGGACGACAATTCCCACTACATCCCCGCTACCGGCTCGCTGGCCTGGGGCGAGGGCGGGGTGGATGATTCCGAAGACCCGGACGTAATCCTGCACGAGTTGGGGCACGGGATTCACGACTGGATCACCGACGGCAATCTTTCCCAGGTGAACGGTCTCAGCGAAGGCTGCGGGGATTACTGGGCGGCTTCCTACAATCGCAGCACCGATTTTTGGACCCCTTCCGATCCCCAGTACTACTGGGTGTTCCAGTGGGACGGGCACAACGAGTTCTGGGCCGGGCGGATCACTAATTACACCGCCCAATATCCCGGGGGATTGACCGGGCAAATCCACACCGACGGGCAGATCTGGTCCTCTACCCTGATGCAAATCTGGGACGACATCGGGCGCACCGCCACGGACGCGAATTTTCTGGAAGCGCTCTCCATGACCAACGGCGCATCCGGCCAGCAGGACGCCGCCCAGGCTTTCGTGCAGGCGGATATCAACCTCCACGGCGGGGCGAATTTGTGGTCCATCGAACAGCGCTTCACCCAGCGGGGATATAACATTACCGTGCCGGTTCCCTCTATTACCCACACCCCCCTGGGAGACACCGAGGATTTGACCGGCCCCTACCCGGTAAGCGCCGCCATTTCCGCCGCCTTTCCTCTAACCGAGGTGAAGCTGATCTACGGAACCGGCGGCGTGTTTACGGATACGGTGGCGATGGCCGCCTCCGGCAACCTCTATACCGCGGAGATTACCGGCACCGGCGCGCCGGCGACCTATCGCTACTACATCTTTGCGGCGGATTCCGCGGGGCTGGCCAGCACCAATCCTCCCGGCGCCCCGGCCAATTACCACTCTTTCACTACCGGCCCGGATACCGAACCGCCGGTCATCGTGCACACGCCGTTGAATAATCAAGCCTACCTGCGCTGGCCGGCGACCGTGAAGGCGCAGATCACCGACAACCTCGGAATCGGCTTTGCGACGGTGGAGTACCGGGTGAACGGCGGCGCGCTCACCGGCTCGTTCGCGCTGCTGAATACTTCCGGCAGCGTTTATGAGGGCGTTTTCGATATTGATACCACCATAGTCGCCATCGGCGATACCGTGGAGTACCGCATCACCGCGGTGGATTCTTCTGCCCAGGCGAATTCCGCAACCCACCCGGCCAGCGGCTACCACTCTTTTGCGATCATCGAGGCGGCCGGCCTGGTGCTGTTGATCGACGACGATCCTTCCGCGGATAAAACCGAATTCCGCAGCGAAAAAGGGCTGTCCAAACGGGATTTGGGCAAAAATCCCTTCAGCGCCTCCGCCAGCCTGATGGAAAACGCCCTGGCCGATGCCGGGTATTTGGTGACCGTGGAAACCCCCAATATCACCAATCCCGCCACCTGGGGCAGCTACGACCTGGTCATTTCCTCCAGCGGAATCAACGAGAGCAGCCTCAGCAACGCCGCCTATCGCAACGCCCTGATCGCTTATTCCCAAAACGGCGGAAAATTCATCATCGAAGGGGGGGAAGTGGGCTGGACCTGGCGCAACGATACCCAGGTGATGACCTACCTGATCCATTCCAGCACCTGGCACGCGGATAACGCCGGGGCGCTGCAGCGGGTCAGCAGCCAGGCCAATCACCCCATCGCCAACGTTCCCCACGCGCTGCCGGCCAGCATTCCCATCACCTACACCGCCTACGGCAGCGAGGACGCCATGCTGCCTACCGACGCCTACGTTATCTATAACCCGGTGAGCCGCCCGGGAGACGCGGGCATCTCGGTGTATGATGACAACGCCAATCCCCTCAGCGCGCAGAGCGTTTACTACGCCTTCAATTTCGCCCAGGTGAGCGACACCACCGTGGCCAGGAAGCTGTTAGAGAACACCGTCGCCTACCTGCTGAACCCGGAAACGCTGCCCAACACCGCTCCTGCGCCGTTCAGCCTGCTCAGCCCCGCGGACGGGGATACCGTGGCCTCGGCGGATACCATCAGCTTCCGCTGGCGCGCCGCTGCGGATGCGCAGAACGATCCCCTCTCCTATACCCTGCGCATCTTCAACGGAACCGCGAATATCACTGTCGGGAATATTTCCGATACCGCCTACACCTACACCGGCGGGGGGCTGGCGCCGAATAGTCTGTACCATTGGACCGCCCTGGTCTCCGACGGGGAATTCACCACCGCCAGCCCGGATACCTTTGCTTTCCGCACTCCCCCGGTAGTGGGCATCGGGGAGAACCTTTCCGGGGTTCCCGGCGAATTCGCCCTGGGCCAGAATTATCCCAATCCCTTCAACCCCTCCACGGCCATCAGCTACCAGCTTGCCGCGGCCGGCGAGGTGGAATTGAGCGTGTATAACCTGCTGGGGCAGAAGGTTCGCGCCCTGGTGAAGGGGAAGCAGGCGGCGGGTTATTATACCGTGCAGTGGGACGGGCGGAATGACGGCGGCGGCGCGGTCGCCAGCGGGATTTATATCTACAAAATCACCGCGGGAGACTTCCTCGCTTTCCGCAAGATGCTGTTGATAAAGTAGCGGCGCTTCTGTTATACAAATAGAAATGCCGGCCTCGCGAGGGGCCGGCATTTTTTATTAGGATTACCCACTTTTGAACAGGAATTTCACTTTAAGGCATACTGCTTCTGAAAAGTATTCGCTTTTCTTGATGTTTTCGCTATTCACGTAAGGCAGCAGCATATTGAAGCGGCCGGAAAGAAAAAGCATCGATTACATGCTCTCCTTCCCATTGATACAGACGCGGCTTTTGCGAAAGTGCTTCGGTAACCACGCAGAGATGGAATTGGGGATTCTTTTTGGCTTGAGACATCTCTTGTTCCGTAATTATGAACGCCACTCGAGTACCAGATACCCCTTTAACTTCGACATGCTTCTCTTGATGGCCTTTTTTGCATTGCAGGTCGTAACCACATTTTGCCCCTTCAACAGATTCAACTTCCCACCCCTCACGTTGAAAAAAGTCTTTCACAAAATTGATAGCGGCTCGTTCTACTTGCTGATTTTTTTGCGGATCTCCAAAACCAACTCCAACAGCCTCGAACTCACGGTCATTGAGCTGGTGAGTGGTGCTCTCAGGCCTTTCTGACTCCGAGAGCAAAAACGACTTATCACTTACTCTTTGCCGAAGCTCAGCCCAGACCTCCGGTAGAATTTCATAGAAGGTAGCGACAGAACCGCGAACCATCCCACACTTCTGAAACAGGTATTCCGTACCTGCATCCCGTACGATGGGGGTACGGCGCAAATTTTCCAGGTCTTTTCGCCTAATACGAACTTTCAGCCAGTTGACCACTTGCCCGTGGAAGCGAATATCAAGTAGCTCTCCGAGCAGCGATATGCGAGGACGCCGTTTATAAGGGTCTGCGTGGGGAAAGCGGGCTCTACTGGTGTGGTAGAAAGCGATACCATCGCCGGAGCGGGGGGATAAATCTTTCCGGTGGAGTTTACCCCACACTTCGGACTCGAATTCGATGGGGTCAGAGTTTTCTGCTTCAATGTCTGCATAAAACTCCTCGATTGCACCCCAGGCCGAATCTTCGGTATCACTGAGTAACATGAGCCAACCTTTAGGGGAATGGTTCAGCATTTCTTTCTCTCATGCGCCATAAAAATTTGGCGTGTCATTTGTTCCAAGCGATAGCCGGCTTCGTTGTATCTTTCTATCGGGGAATATATTTCCATTCATCTGGTGAATGATATCCATTCATGGTGTGAATAAATTACAAAAACGATCTTGCCTTCGTAAGCTCTGAAAAGTCTCATCAAAGAATCTGAAAAATCCTCCTACCTTTATCTGGCCATCGAGGCAATACTGTGGTGCGCTGCCGGGTAGAGAAGAAATACCTTCCCTACCCGGGGCACGGATCAGGTAATTTTCGGGTTAGCGTTTTTTCGCTGTGGCTTTGCCCGCCCTGGGCTTTTTGGGCGCAGCGGTTCTTTTCTTGCTCGCGCCGTTCATGTAGTTCGGCAGCTCGTTGAAGAAGTGCAGGGAGGTGCGAATTCCCCCGAAGAAGTTGTCCAGGTTGAGGAATTCATCCGGCGCGTGGGCGTTTTCATCCGGCAGGCCGAAGCCCAACAGCACCGTATCCAGTCCCAACATCTGCTTGAACTGCACCACGATGGGAATGGAGCCGCCTTCGCGCTGGTAGAGGGGCTTTTTGCCGAAGCCTTTTTCCAGCGCCGCCACCGCCGCCATTACCCCGGGACTGTCGATGGGGGTAATCGCCGGTTCCCCGCCGTGCAGGTCGCGCACGGTTACGGAGACGGTTTTGGGGGCAATCTTTTTGATATGCTTCTCGAACAGTTTGGCAATTTTCGCCGAGGTTTGATCCGGCACGATGCGCATGGAAATCTTTGCCGAAGCTTTGGAGGGCAGCACGGTTTTGGCGCCTTCCCCGGTAAACCCGCCCCAGATGCCGTTGCACTCCAGGGTGGGACGCGCCCATACCCGCTCCAGGCTGGTGTAGCCTTTCTCGCCGTAGAGTTCTTTCACGCCCAACTCTTTGGCGTATTTTTTATCGCTCCAGGGCAGTTTTTTGAAGGCCTCGCGCTCTTTTTTGCTCAGGGCGCGCACGTCATCATAGAAGCCGGGAATGGTGATGCGCCCGTTTTTATCGTGCAGTTGGGCGATGATCTCCGCCAGCGCCTGGATGGGATTGTGCACCGTGCCCCCGAAGGAGCCGGAGTGCAGGTCCTTGTTCGGCCCCACCAGGTCGATCTGCATGTAGGCCAGCCCGCGCAGGCTGTAACAAATCGAGGGAATGCCCTTGGCGAACATGCTGGAATCGGAGATCAACACCAGGTCCGCTTTCAAGAGCTGCTTGTTCTGTTTTACAAATCCCGCCAGGTGCTCGCTGCCGATTTCCTCTTCACCCTCGATCAGCAGTTTGATGTTTACCGGCAGGG
>WYBG01000393.1 GCA_011526015.1 Deltaproteobacteria bacterium
ACCGCAGGAAAAAATCACCGCAGGATAAATTGACGGCAAAATGATTTAACCACAGGTGAGATCATGGCTGATGTTTTGGACGATTTAGCGAATCTGCCCTGAAAGAAGTTACCCGTTGAAAGAAATCCCCCTGAACCTGGAAATCGAGCATCTCATCTGGCAGCAAAACGTTCGCTATATTGCCGGAATTGATGAGGCCGGGCGGGGGCCGCTGGCCGGGCCGGTGGTCGCCGCGGCGGCCATTTTTGAGCCTTATGACCATATCGAAGGGGTGAAGGATTCCAAAAAGCTATCCCCGGCGCAGCGGGAAGGGTTATATGAAATCATCGTGCAGCGGGCGCTGGCGCATGGAATCGGCCTGGTGGATAACCTGGAAATCGACCGGATCAACATTCGCCAGGCGACCTTCAAAGCCATGCGCAAGGCCATCGGCTCGCTCGCGAAAAATCCCGAATACCTGCTGATCGACGGGGAAGAGTTGCCCGATAAAATCTATCGCCAGGAAGCGGTAGTCGATGGCGATGATCGCAGCTTTACCATCGCGGCTGCCTCCATTCTGGCAAAAGTCACCCGGGATCGCCTGATGATCGAGTATCACCAGCAATATCCCCGGTACGGATTCGACCGGCACAAGGGCTACGGCACCGAATTTCACCGGGAAATGCTCAAAAAATATGGCCCTTGCCCGATCCACCGCCGCTCATTCCTGACCCATATCCCGCTGCCGGGCGGGGAAGGAAAAGCCTGAAAGGTAAAACTGCATGCACCGGCTCAACCTCGCCGACCATCCCCATCGCCGCTATAATATCTTGACCGGCGAGTGGATCCTGGTATCTCCGCAGCGGGCAAAGCGGCCCTGGCAGGGGAAAGTGGAAAATCCGCCAGTGGAGAAGCGGTCGCAGTATGATCCCGAGTGCTACCTCTGCCCCGGCAACCGGCGCGCCGGCGGGCATCGCAACCCCGCTTACGAGAGCACCTTTGTATTTGATAATGATTTTTCGGCTTTGAAGCCGGGGGTAGGGGAGGAGGCGCATTTCAATACCGGGGAATTGCTGATCGCCCGCAGCGAGCCGGGGATTTGCCGGGTGGTTTGTTTCTCGCCCCGCCACGACCTGACCCTGGCGGAAATGGCGGTCGCGGATATTCGCCGGGTGGTGGAGGTGTGGACTGAAGAATATCGAACCCTGGGGGGAATGGATTTCATCAACTACGTGCAGATTTTCGAGAACAAGGGGGAGATGATGGGGTGCAGCAATCCCCACCCGCACGGGCAAATCTGGGCGCAGCGCTCCGTTCCCGGGGAGCCGGCCAAAGAGTCGGCGCAAATGCTGCGCTATTGGGAAACCCATCAACGATCATTGCTGGAGAATTACCTGGAGTTGGAATTGCGCGAAAATGAACGCGTGGTTTGCCAGAACGGGCATTTCGCAACCCTGGTTCCCTTCTGGGCGGTCTGGCCGTTCGAGACCATCCTCATCAGCCGCCGCAAGGTGGGCAGCCTGTTAGAATTCAGCGCGGCGGAAAAAGACGCCCTGGCCGATATGCTCAAGCGCGCCACCGCCGGTTATGACAGGCTCTTCGGGGTTTCTTTTCCCTACTCCGCGGGGCTGCACCAGGCGCCCACGGACGGCCGGGCGCACCCGGAATGGCATTTTCACGTCCATTTTTATCCCCCGCTGCTGCGCTCCGCCACCATCAAAAAGTTCATGGTCGGTTATGAGATGTTGGGGGAACCGCAGCGCGACATCACCCCGGAAGAGAGTGCGGAACGGCTGCGGGGGGTAGGAGAGGGGTAGGGGTCAACTTTGCTGACCACGCTTTAACGTGTTGTAAAAGAACGCTCCAATTATTCCTCACTGAAGTGAGGCAATCTTTAATTCTGAAATATGGAGGATGCCATGAAGCGCCTGAAATTTGTATCTTTTTTAGCGATTTTGGCCGGAGCTTTGATGCTGCTTTTGAATGCCTGCCAGAAATCCGGCCAGCCGGCGGCGCAATTCAAAACCCCCTGGGAAATCCCCGTGGTAGTGGTCAAATATTTCCCCCTGGACAAAAACAATAACATCGATCTGGCGGTGACCGGGGATTGGGGGCAGAGCTTAGAATTCACCCGCAAAAAAGTGGACAGTCTCTCCAACGGCGCGGTAGAGTTCATGAATAAAGCTTCCCGCTACCATTTTTACAAAAATCCCCGGGCGGAACCCAGCTTGAATTACAGCATTGTGCAAACCTATGAATTTCTGGAGCCGCTGCCCACTTTCGAGAAGCCGGGACACGGGGTTCCCATGACCGATTACAACGCCATCGCGCAACGCATCAACATTCAGGACTGGGTGGAGAACAAGGGCGTGAAAGAGGTGTGGGTGTGGGGATACCACGGCGGGGTGATCGACCTCTGGGAATCCAACATGGCCAGCCCCCACGGGGACGTGAGCAACAGCGACCGCGATGAAGCGGATTTGCCGGTGCTCGGCAAAACCTATACGGTGTATCATTACAACTACCAGCGCGGGCTGAAGGAAGCGATCGAGGATCACATGCACCAGATCGAAGCGCTGCTGAACCACGCCGACGGCCGCGACGATACCCCCGCAAAAGACTGGCCGAAGCTGCTGTTCTGGGGCCGGTTTGTGGGCAGCGATTCCACCCATAAAATCGTCGGCGATCCCCGCTGCGGCTGGGCGCATTACGCCCCCAACAGCGAGAAAGATTATGACTGGGCCAATCCCCGCTACGTGACCTCGGATATCGAAGATTGGAAGCCGGAAGGCGGCGGCGAGCGCAAGGAGATGAACTGCGAGCGCTGGAACTGTAACAGCCTCGACTGGTTCACGCTCTGGATGCAAAGTCTGCCGGGCAAAGATAACGGTCTGAGCTACCAGGGCAAACCGCTGACCAACTGGTGGGTGTTCGTGGGGGATTGGGACTTGGCAAAAAAGCAGAATCTGAAGTTGGTGGAGGGAGGGTATGAATTGAAATAACTGGTGAGCCCAACGTGAAGGGAAAAAACGGTGTCAATTTGCTCCGAATTGCTTAAATTCGCCGTGGAAGAAAAGCATTGGAAGCAAATGTTAGGAGATAAATATGGATTATCAACGTTTTATTATTCGTGATCCGCAAATTTGTGGCGGGCAGCCGGTTATCAAAGGTACGCGGGTGACCTTGCGGACAATTTTGGCCAGCCTGGCGGAGGGCGCAACAATCGAGGAAATTCTGGAAGATTTTCCCACCCTTAAAGAAGAAGAGGTACGTGCGGTGATCGCTTTTGCTGCGGTTTCTGCAGAAGAAGATTTACCGGTACTGGAATTACCAAACCTATGAAAATCAAGCTTGACGAAAATCTCCCTGCCAGGCTTGTTCATACCCTTGCTCAATATGGGCATGAAGTTGATACCGTTATGGAGGAAGGGATTACCGGAAGGGACGATACAACTGTTTGGGAGACAGCTCAAAAGGCCGGATGCTTTTTGATCACACAGGACCTGGATTTCTCTGATATCCGCCGTTTTACGCCGGGCACGCATTATGGTGTTTTATTGGTACGATTGCGAATTCCCGGCCGAAATGCTCTTTTCAGACGCATTAAAGCGCTCTTAGATACCGAAGACCTCGAAAATTGGCAAAGATGTCTGGTGGTAGTGACTGAGCACAAAGTCAGGATTCGAAATCCATAAATGCAAAAAGATTAAGCAGGAGGAGCGCAATATATGTACAGCTTAAGCAGCACAGCCAAATTGTTGATCTGCGTGGTCACCTTCAGCGTTTTGCCGCTATTCGCGCAGGTCACCATCACCCAAAACCTGCCCATCCTGGCCGGCATCAACGACAGCACCATATCGGCGACGGTGGATCCGCCCATTCCCGCCGGCGATCTGGCCAAAATTTTCGACGGAAACCCCTTCAGTCAGGCGAGTATTGCCAGCCCCACGCTGACTATCACCCTGGGATTCGAAAATCCCCCGCAGTTCAGCGAAAGCAAGGTGTTTTTCCTCAACCAGGGGAACTGGACCCTGGAAACCGCCAATTCCCTCGACGATCTCAACAGCCAGACCGGTTCCTACCAACTGCTGGTGAATAATCGCCCTCACCCGTTCCTGGCCTGGGATTCCGCGGGATTTATCCCCCAAAACCCGGCCTACGTGCGCCTGGGCGCGGTGAACAGTTGGGCGGGGAACATGCTCATCGGCGAGTGGGCGCTGGAAAGCTCCCTGACCATCGTGTCGCTTTACATCACCCCGAATCCACCAAAGCTGATCCCCAATTCGAGTCTGAAAGTGCGGGTCAAGCTGCTGGACCAAAATAACCGCCTCCATCCCTATACCTTCAACGATCCGTTTATCTGGTCTTCCGATGATCCCGCGGTCGCTACTGCGGCGGGGAATACCATTTACGGAGTTGGGCTGGGCAACACCCGGGTAAACGTGCAGACGGAAACCTTGCCCCTTTCCGGAAGCGCCGCCGTGCAGGTGCTGCCGGATTTCCAATCCCCTAACGCCCCCTCCAAAACCGTCAAAGTGGCGCTGGTGCTGCAAAACCCGGTCACCGGCAACGGCCAGCGTCTGCACCAGCGCTTCAACTGGATCAACCCCATGTTCCTGGTCTCCCAACTGAAGGAGGAATTCTATACCGCCAGCGACGGGGTGATCAATTTTACCATGGTGGATACCCTTGACGATCCCTTCCTGTTCACCCGCTATTATGGGGAATTCATTACTTTGGACTCCTTAGTGGCCTATTACAGCCAGCCGGGCTGGCCCAAACTGGTCAACGCGTTCCACGCCGGGCAGCTTCAGTTCGATTATAACGCGCTGATCGATTTCTACGACCTCTGCACCCGGCGCGACAACGGGGAGATCGACGAGGTGTGGGTGTACGCCCATCCCTACGCCTCGATGTACGAATCCCGGCTGGCGGGGCAGAATGCCTTCTGGTGGAACTCCCCGCCCATTACCGGCACGAGCTGCATAAAACTTCTTTCCATCATGGGGTTCAATTACGAGCGCGGCGTTCCGGAAGCCATGGAGAGCATGGGCCACCGGGCGGAGAGCGCCTTGTGGGCGGCGTTCGGGCGCTGGAACGTGCACCACCCCGATCCCAACGCCTGGGAAATCTATACCACCATCGATAAGGAAATTCCCGGCAAGGGCCACGTGGGCAACATTCATTACCCGGTCAACGGGCTTTCGGATTACGACTTTAGCAACACCCGCTACGTGATCACCTACGCGGATAACTGGAAACGCTACCCTTACCTGCTGGATCAAACCCGCACGGTGAATTGCTTAGAATGGAATTGCGGGCATTTGGGATACATGCGCTGGTGGTACAGCCACCTGCCCCGCTTTACCGGGGTCAGCGACAGCACCCTTAACAACTGGTGGATGTATTTCATCGATTACGAGGCGGCGGTGGATTCCGCCCGCGCCCACGCCGGGATCGTGGGAATTGCCCAGCCGCTGGAGGGGAAAGCGCTTCCCCGGGCGTTTCTGCTGGAGCAAAATTATCCCAATCCCTTCAATCCCGCCACCACCATCCGGTTTTCCCTGCCGCAGGCGGGCCTGGTGAAACTGAAGATTTTCGACGTGTTAGGGCGGGAAGTGAAAACGCTGCTGAACGAGCGGCTGAATTCGGGAGAATACTCCCTGGAGTTCGACGCCTCTGGCCTGGCCAGCGGCATCTATTTTTACCGCCTGGTCGTTACTCCTCCCTTCAAGGGGGGCAGGGGGGATGTACAAACCCGCAAGATGGTGGTTATGAAATAGGCGTAAATTTCAATTTTTTTCGGTAGAAGCGCGATTTATATTTACCCGGAGAAAATCAGCGTATGAAGACGAGCCTGGTATCATGTTAGACACCCTGAAAATCTACAACGAATTGAAAGAAAAGCTGGAACCGGCGGCGGCCCTGACCATCGCGGAACTGATGGGAACCATCTACAGCGAACTGGCCAATACCGTCACCAAAACCGATTTCAGGGAACTCCGGGAAATTGTGCAGGAGTTGAGCGAGGCGCAGAAACGCACCGAAACAAAGCTAGGAGAGCTTACGGAAGCGCAACAGCACACGGAAGAGCGGCTGGAGAAACTTACAGAAGCGCAAAACCGCACCGAATAAGAGTTACATCTTTTAGTTCAGCAAGTGCGGAAATTGTCCGCCGATCAAAAAGAAATTCACCAGGAGTTAGGCGGGCTATCCGGCACCGTGGGATACACCCTGGAAGACCGCGCCTATCTCACCCTGCCCCAATTGCTGAAGCAGGATTTCGGCCAGAAATTCCCCATGCGGAGATAAATTTTCATAAAAAACCTCCTTTGGTTAAATTATG
>WYBG01000047.1 GCA_011526015.1 Deltaproteobacteria bacterium
GCAGCCCCCGGGCGCGGGAGCCATTCGTGAAGATGAACTGCGCCGCCATTCCGGAGGAGCTGAGCGAAAGCGAGCTGTTCGGCAGTGAAAAAGGCGCTTTTACCGGGGCGGTGGAGCGGCGCGAAGGCAAATTTATGCAAGCCGACGGCGGCACGCTGTTTTTGGATGAAATCGGGGACATGAGCCTGCGGGTGCAGACCAAAGTGCTGCGGGTGCTGCAGGATGGGGAATTCCAGCGGGTGGGCGGGAAAGAGACCCTGAAGGTGGACGTGCGCATCATCGCCGCGACTAACAAGAACCTCCGTGAGATGGCGCGGGAAGGAAGCTTCCGGGAAGACCTCTATTTCCGCCTGAACGTTTTTCCCATTGAGGCGCCGCCGCTGCGGGAGCGCCCGGGGGATATAGCGCTCCTGGCGCGGCATTTTATTCAGCGCTTTTGCCGGCGCAATAATCGCCGCATTCCAGAAGTGCAGCCGGAAGTCTATGCGGCGTTACAAAAATATCCCTGGCCGGGCAACGTGCGGGAGCTGCAAAATTTAGTGGAGCGGCTGATCATTTTATCGGAAAATAACCGCATCGGGGCGGAAAACCTGCCCGCCTACTTGCTGCAGGCGGAGTTCAAACTGCCGGAAACGCTCCCGGGAAGCCGTACCCTAAGCGAAGTGCGGGAGGAGGCGGAGCGTGCTTATATTTTGCACTGCCTGGAACAAACCGGGGGTAATGTGACGCAAGCCGCCCGGCTGCTGGGCATGGAGCGCACCAATCTGCACAAAAAGATGAAAGCGCTGGGGATATCGTAAGCAAATTTTAAAACAGCAACCATTCCCTCCTCAATATTCCCCGGCTTGCCCAAAATCATAAAAAAACTGAGCAAAGTCATACTATTCCCGAAACGGATTGGTTAATTTCTGGCGGAGAAGGGACAATTTCGGGAGATTTTACCGGGCACGCGGCATATACGAAGGTGCCGAAGGTATTGCCCCGGAGAATCGGGAATGATAGCTTGATCAGGGCTGTTCAGTTCTAAAGTGTTAAGCTGTTTCATCAAGATGAATAGCCACGAGATTTATCTCGTGGACAAAAAAAGCCCTCCATTTAAACGGGCTTTAGCCCCTAAATTGTAAGGGCTGAAGACTATTGGGGTTAAAACCCCATTCGTTTTTGATTTTCCGTTTTCCACGAGCTGAAGCTCGTGGCTATTCAACAATTTATAGAACTGAACAGCCCTGATAGCTTGCTGGCGAGTTTTCTACACCGAACAGTCACAAACCATAATTGAAGGAGCAACTGATGAGCGACGCATTAACCTCTCAAAACGGCGGGATGTTTGCATTCCCGCGCCTGAACGAGCCGGCGCCTCAATTTAGCGCCAAAACCACCCACGGAACGCTCAACCTGTCCGATTATAAGGGCAAATGGGTGGTGCTGTTTTCCCACCCGGCGGATTTTACCCCGGTGTGCACCACCGAATTCATTGCCTTTGCCCGCAAATTCGAGGAATTTCAGAAGCGCAACACCCAGATCATCGGTCTCAGCATCGACAGCGTTTACTCCCACATCGCCTGGGTGCGCAACATCGAGCAGAATTTCGGAATCAAGATACCCTTCCCGGTAATTGCGGACCTGGACATGAGCGTGGCGAAGCAATACGGTATGGTGCACCCCGGCGCGTCCGATTCCAGCGCGGTGCGGGCGGTATTCGTGATCGATCCCCGGCAGAACCTGCGCGCCATGGTCTATTACCCGCTCACCAATGGCCGCAACATCGACGAGATTCTGCGCTTAGTAGAAGCCCTGCAGGCCACGGATAAGCACAGCGTCGCCACCCCGGAGAACTGGCATCCCGGCGAGCAGGTGATCGTTCCCCCGCCGCAAACCCAGGCCGAGGCGGATAAGCGGATCAAGGAGCCCTACGAAGTGACCGATTGGTATTTCTCGAAGAAAGATTTGTAAGCCGCTAACCTGCCCGGAAAAACGGTTAAGGCGGAGAGCGCTCTCTCCGCCTTTTTTGTTGAAGAAGGAAAGGAATCAAGGCATGAGATATAAGGTATGGGATTGATTTCTCCTAAACCCTGCCCCCTCTCAGTTCGCAGGCAGTTTGGCAATCTGGATGAGGCGGTCGAGCTGCACCAGCTTTATCTTATGGTGTTTAACCCGGATCAAGTCCTTTTTCTTGAAATCGCTCAATAACCGGCTCAGGGTTGCGCAACTAGTGCAGGAAAAATTTGCCAGGTCCTTCAAGGGCAGGGGAATATCCAGGTATTGGTATTGGTCGATGCCGTAGCGGTTCAACAGCATCAACAGAATTTCCGCCACCCGCTGGCGGGCGGTTTTTTGGCACACCCCGGCAATACGCTTTTCCACCTCGCCAATATCCCGCGCTACCGACCTCATCAGGTTCATAGCAAACCGGGGGTGGGCAGCGAAAATTTGCAAAAAATTAACTTTAGAAATATAACAGGCCTGCACCTCATCCAGCGCGACTGCGGATGTGGTGTAAGTCGCGCTGGTGAACAAGGTTATTCCCAGCACGTCTCCCGGTTTCGCCAGCCGCACGATGTGGTCGCGCCCGTCATGCCCCCGCTTGATCAATTTCGCCCTGCCGGACCCCAGGCAAAAAACGCCGTTGGCTGTTTCGTGCTCCCGGAACAGGATATCATCCTTTTCAAACCGGTAAAGCTGCCGGCCGTCCAGGAGAATGGCATGCTCTTCTCTGCAGAATTCACCGAGGGGATAAATCGTGGCCTTGAAACAATCTTTGTGAATCGCTACCGAAACATTCGCTGTATCTTTCTTTTTCTTGCTCATGAGACTTCCCGGGTGTTTTCGTTCGCATCCCGTCTCTTTTACCGGAATTATCCCTTTTTTACTTCTCTTCACCTGAACAAGATAAAATAGCGCCAATGCCCAAAACAATGACCTTAGTCGTCCCGGACAATGATAAATGTCATGTTTTGAGATGACATTTGGCGGTTTTTTTTACGCGGAAAAGAGTCGGAAAAGGAAGTTAAGTGCTGCAGAATAAAGAAGATGCTTGCTAAGGATGCGCTCAGTCGAAAATATTAGCGGTTTTCACCAGGGAGATGTGGTCGAGGATTTTTATTTTGCGGCCCTTCAAAGCGATGATTTTGTCTTCTCTGAACTCCGACAGCAGCCGGATGACCGTTTCCGTGGCTGTTCCCACCACGTTGGCAAGGTCTTCCCGGGTCAAGGCCACCCCCAGGGTAGCTTCGTCATCCTCCAGGCCGTAAAATTCTCTTAAGATCAATAGCGCTTCCGCCAGGCGTTCCCGCACCGGCTTCTGGGCCATATTGGCAATACGGTTCTCAGCCGATTTCAAATCCTGGGAGAGTATTTTCATAATCTTCATGGATAGATTGGCGTTCGTCTGGAGCAGGGAAAAAAACACCGTTCTGGGGATGAAGCAGATCAACGAATCTTCCAGGGGCGCGGCAAAGGAGGAATATAACTCTCCGCTGATCAGGGAGCGGTATCCCAACACGTCACCGGCTTTGGCCAGCCGCACGATCTGTTCTTTACCGGATTGGTCTATCTTATAGATTTTCACCTTGCCGAAATTGATGCAATATAGCCCCGAGGGCCGGGTTCCTTCATAAAAAATATTTTGCCCCCGTTTATATAAATTCCCTCCCTTGCTATGGTTGATTTTCCCCAGCTCTTCCGACGGCAAATCGTTAAAAATCGAACAGAGCCGGGAAGCGCAATCTTCACAATGGGGGATATCAATTTTTCTACGGATACTCAAGGATTCCTCCTAAACGCCATCAATTGGTTTGGTTCGGTTCCCATCCCTGCGACGTTTGCCCGAATGCGCTCTTCTATTATATCTATTATAAAGCGCCGTAGAATTTAATCTGCTTTCTCTCTTTATTCAAGATACTTTATCTTTTGATCAATAAACTGCTGCCCGGGGAGACATGAAATTCGATTTTGTTTTCCGGTGCGGGTAAATTTTCAACCCATCTTCAGGATTCCTGTCTGTCATTGGCCGATCTATCTCTCCAGGGTTCTCCCCGCTTCAAAACATGACAAATATCATGTTTCAGACTGATTGTCCTCATGTTATTGGACGGGTTTTTGTCCTAAATTTATGGTACCCCGGGAACGGGGGTGAACGGTTAAAGGTTTGTCGGGCAGAACGGTTTGCGATACTGCGATTGTGGTTTCCAGTATAGATGTGAATAAAATGTGCTTTAGGGGGAAATGATGAACTTCGACAAAATCCTGGTTCCGGTGGATTTCGGCGAATGTTCCGACAAAGCGGTTCAATACACCCTGGAATTGGCGGAACGGTTGGAAGCGGAAATCACCCTGCTGAACGTGGATGAATTTTTCCAGTGGCTTCTCCCGGAGGAGAGTTACCAGCCCGGGGAGGTGGAAGATGCGCTGAAAACCCGCGGGGAGTTACTGCAGCAGCAATTGCAGCCTTACCTGGAGATGGGAAAGGAGCGCAACCTCAAAATCAAGTGTGCAATAATGCGCGGGGATTCCGTGGCCGAGAAGATTCTGGAGCACCTTCGCGAAGAAAAATACGGCCTGGTAGTGATGGGAACCCATGGCCGCACCGGCCTGAAGCACCTTTTCCTGGGCAGCATCGCCGAAAAAGTGGTGCGATTCTCCCCCACGCCGGTGCTCACCCTTCACAAATCCGTGGAATGCTGCCGGATGGAACATATCCTGGTTGCGGTTGACTTTTCAGATTATTCCCGCCAGGCCCTGGAATACGCCGCCGCCTTTGCCCGCCTTACCCGGGCGCGGATTACGGTTCTGCACGTGATCGAACGGATCATTTACCCCGCGTTTTACCCGGAGGGATATTACCCGGTGGCGGATTTCGAGCCGAAACTGCGCGAGCAGGTGCTGGAGAACCTGGACGCTTTCTGCGCGGATTATAGCGACGTTGACATCACCAAAGCGGTGGCAGCGGGACGAGCGTCGGACGAAATCTGCCATTTTGCCGCGGAAAACGGTGTTGACCTGATCATCATGGCCACTCGCGGCCTTAGCGGCTTGCAGCACCTGATCGTGGGCAGCACCGCCGAGCGGGTGGTGCGAATGTCTTCCGCGCCGGTATTCACGGTACGGACCGCAGAGGAACATTCCGGGGAGGCATCTACCAATTAAGCATTCACTATTCTCTATTCTGCATCCACAATTTCGATGAAAACCATACTCGTGTGCCAAAAAGGAATTTCAAAAATATTGACCCTTACATTCTTCAAATCTATATTTACTGCTATGGAAAATGATTCGTCGGCAAACCGCGGCGTTGAGGGCAATGCGGATCACGCGGTGAGCCTTGACTCTGACGACCCTCGCCTTTCCCTTCGGATTTTCCCGCAGAGCAGCATCCATATAACTTCCGGTAAACATTAGAGGCTTGCATTATGGCAGTTATTTTGACCGCCGTGGCGGCGCTGGGCGGAATTACCGTTATCCTGGCCGCCCTGCTGATCCTGGCCAATAAAAAATTATATGTGCAGGAAGATCCCCGCATCGACATTGTGGAAGAGATGCTCCC
>WYBG01000394.1 GCA_011526015.1 Deltaproteobacteria bacterium
GAGGAGCAGGAGATCAACCGGCGGGGGCTGAAGCAGTTCATTTACCTGCAAAAAGCCGGGAAGGATATTTTCATTTTCGATAACCACAACCACGCCTTTTTTTTCTGGATGGCCGGGCTTAAAGCCGGAAAGCTGAAAAAAGGCAGCGTTTTAGTGCATGTGGATCAGCACAGCGATATGCGCGAGCCGGAAATCTATTTCCCATGGGATGGGAAAGAAGAGATCGATCTGCAAACGGTTTTCGACTATACCAACTTTCACCTGAACGTGGGCAATTTCATCCGCCCGGCCCTGAAATTGGGAATTTTCTCCACGGTGGAGATCATCGACAGCAGTTTTGCGTTCGAGCGCGAATTTTCCGGCGGGATCGTGCTGGATATTGACGCGGACATCTTCTCCGGGGAGATGAATTACATCGACCGCGATTACAAAATCGCGCGCATTCGCCGCTACATCGCGGCCGCCGGTTTCATCACCATCGCCAGCAGTCCCTATTTTATCGAGCAGGAGAGAGCCATCGCGGTGATCCGGGAATTGCTGGAAGAGCTATATAGCAGTTAAATGGCTGAATGGTTAAAAAGCCTATTCTCCAACCATTTAACCATTTAGGTAAGTATGCGCTTAATCGTGGTTGAGATGAAAGCGCAAAACTCGGCAACCAACTCGTTCCAAAACTCCTGTTTTTGGAACGCAATAATCGTGGAAACTCTGTTTCCGGCCACAAAAAGCGCAGGATTTGCACCCGAAACTGGAGTTTCGCGTGCAATTACGTTCCCAAAGAGACTTTGGGAACGTAATTGCAACGAGGTTTCGCGGACTTTGTCTCCGACCACGTTTAAGCGCACACTTACCACCATTTAACCATCCACCTTTTTCTTCGAAATCCTCCATCGGTCATTGTTTTTTTAATCCCGCCGCCTTAAAATGCGAGGTGTTTGCCGCATCCCGGGAAATGCGGATCGCTGGCGGAGGTTTTAAACTTATACCTGATGTTACGCAGAACAGAAAAATTTAAACGCATGGTTCGATAAACTCACCATGCAAAGGGCACAGAGGGAACCGAGGAAAACAAATATTTATGGGCGTGACACTGCGCCGGGAACGAAAATGCAATATTAGCCTTCCGAAAAATGAAAACTCTGTTTTCTCTGTGGCCTCTGTGTTAAAATGCGTAACATCAGTTATACGAAGAGATCTACGATGAAATATAATGCTCAAACGGTCGAAGAATATTTACAGCAATTGGAGCTGGAGCGCCGCTCCGCAATCGAAACCTTGCGGGCGCTGGTGTTTGAGTTAGCGCCCGGCGCGGAAGAATCCATGCGCTACGGAATGCCCACCTACAGCCGTAAGGCAGTTTTTTGCGCCATCGCCTCCCAGAAGCATTACCTGAGCCTGTATATTATGAATACTGCGCTGGTAGAGAAATATAAGAGCCGCTTGAAGGGGCTGGAGGCCGGAAAAAGTTGCATCCGCTTCAAAAAACTTGAAAATCTCCCTCTCGACGTGATCAAAAACATGTTGAAAGAATCCCTCTAACCGCGGAAACCTGATGTTCACCTTACTCTATGCCCTGTTTTACAACTTTCTTGTTGTGCCGGTAATGTTCCTGATCTATCACCTCGGCGCGCTGGTCGACCGGAAATACCGCCGGGGGGTCCTGGGGCGGTATCAAATTTTTTCGCAAGTTGAAGAATTTCTCTCCCGGGAAGGCCGCGAGCGCGATATATTCCTGGTTCACTGTTCTTCCATGGGAGAGTTCGAGCACATCAAGCCGTTTGTACGAATTTTACGGCAGCGCCTCCCGGAAAGCCGCACGGTGGTAATGTTTTTTTCCCCTTCCGGCTACGAAAACGTCAAAAGCGCCCCGGGGGTGGATCTGTTCATTTATGCCCCTTTCGACTGGTGGTTTGTGGTTCGGCGGCTGTTCAGGGCGCTGAATCCCCGGGCGCTTATCATCGCCAAATACGACGTATGGCCCAACCAAATCTGGGCGGCGCACTCGCTGGGCATCCCGCGCTTTTTGATCAACGCGACGCTGTACAGCGCCTCCGGGCGGCTGCAGCCGGGAATACGCCGGTTTCAACGGGCAGTTTACCAGAAAATAAACCGCATCCTGGCCATTTCCCCGGAGGATAAAACCAATTACCTGAAGCTTTCTTCTACGGAAAAAATTGTGGTGGTGGGCGATACCAAGTACGACCAGGTGGTATTTCGCTGCGAAGAATCCCGTAAAAAGGTGATATTGCCGGAGGCGATCCGCGCCGGGAAAAATATCTTCGTGGCCGGCAGCACCTGGCCGGAAGATGAAGAGCCTTTGATACCGGCCATCAAAGACATCGTCGCTCCCCCCGGCACCGGATTCCTGGCCATTATTTGCCCCCACGAACCCACCGCGGATCACGTCGCTCGCTTGATCGAAGCCTGGGCGCCGCTCCAAACCTGCCTCTATTCCCGGTTGGATGGGTATAAAGGAGAGCCGGTGATTATCATCGACCGGGTAGGACTGCTGGCAAACCTCTATTCCGTGGCGCAGGTTGCTTACGTGGGCGGCGGTTTCAAGCAGAACGTTCACAACGTGCTGGAACCGGCGGTGTACGGCATCCCGGTGCTGTTCGGCCCGGTCAATCAAAATTCTCACGAAGCGCAATTGCTGAAACAAGCCCGGGGGGGGATCGAGGTGCATTCGAGGGAAGAAATTCGTGGGCAGTTGGAGCGGATTTTTCGGGATGAAAATTACCGGGCGGAAATCAGCCAGGCGGCAAAACGCCTGGTGGAGCAGCGCCGCGGCGCGACGGAGCGCACGGTTGCCGAGATTTTGTCCTACTTAAAAAAAAATTACTATTCAGCCACTAAGACATGCAGGCACTAAGATTTCACAAAGTAAGGGATTTAGAGAAAAAATAATGCACTATTTTGATTTTGGAGTTAACTTCTTGCATTATGAAAGAGCGGTAGTGGTTATATTTTGACTGATAGCACTTGTTTAAGATTCACTTTCATGCCACTAAGTCACAAAGGCGCCAAGTTTTCACCAAGTATTTATTACTTTTTTGTGATGCTTCGTATCTTTGTGCCTTCGTGGCAACTACTCTTTCATCAGTCAAAACTTAACCACCACCGAAAGAGCTATCACCGGCATAAATTCCAACGAGACCCCTCATGTTTAAAACCCGTTTAAACGAACTTATCCAGAAAAAAAAGTCCCTCCTCTGCGTCGGCCTGGATACCGACCTGGAGAAAATCCCTAATTTTTTATTAGGCGAAGTTGATCCCCTCTACATTTTCAACAAGGCCATCATCGAAGCGACCCATGATTATGCGGTCGCTTTCAAGCTCAACCTGGCCTTTTACGAATCCCTGGGCCTGCCGGGGTGGGAGCTGTTAGAGCGCACCTTAGAAGAAATCCCCAAAGACGTGCTGATTATTGCCGACGCCAAACGCGGGGATATCGAGAACACCGGCAAGAAATACGCCGAAGCGTTTTTCAAGACCTACCCCTTCGACGCGGTCACGGTCTCCCCCTACATGGGCATGGATTCGGTGGTTCCGTTCCTGGAATATGAGCACAAGGGGGTGTTTATTCTCTGCCTCACCTCCAATGCCGGCTCCATGGATTTTCAATTCCTGAAAGTGGAAAACGAGCCGCTCTATCTTAAAGTCGCCCGCAAAGCCCTGGAATGGAATTTTCTCTATGGGAACTGCGGGCTGGTGGTGGGGGGAACCCATCCCCAGGAAACCAAAGAAGTGCGCGACCTGGCCCCCGGGCTGCCGTTTTTGGTGCCGGGGGTAGGCTCCCAGGGCGGGAATTTAGAACAGGTGATCAAATACGCCACCGATGAAAAAGGCCAGTCCACCCTTATCAACGCCAGCCGCACCATCCTCTATGCCTCTTCGGAGCGGGATTTTGCCGAGGCAGCCCGCGTCCAGGCCAAACACCTGCGCGACCAGATCAACATGTTCGTCAGCGTGCAGAAGAATATCGATTTGCTGAACCGGAACTGAGGAATGAAA
>WYBG01000395.1 GCA_011526015.1 Deltaproteobacteria bacterium
AGAAATTTGAACGTGGCCACCAGGGGCTGGTTTTCGGCGTCGCGGTACTGCAAGGTGATGGTGAAAGGGTTTGCCGTGGTAAATTTCAGCGAGTCATCGTCAAAAGCAAATTGTTGAATTTCCGGCGTGGTATTGGATCCGGAAAACGGGTCGCCGTGATTCTCGCAGGAGAAGAAAACGATAAAAACCGCCAACAATGCCAGCAGAACTGGAATGGTATATCGCATAGCTTTTTTCTCGTTTATTAGCGGTTAATTGGCAACGGACAACCGGCCATTAACAACTAACGATTAATAAATCGCCGTAATCAAGGCGTAAAATTCCATCCCTTCCTCCAGCTCCGCCACCTCCTGGGTGAAGCTGCCCGAATAAGCGGCGCGGCTGGTAACGCTCCCCACTACCGGCACCCCGGAAGTGACATTCCGTAGCTCTTCCATCAGAATTTCTTTGGCTTCATTACTGAGCGGGGAGTAACCGATTCCTTCCATTTGTTTTAAATCGTAGGCCTTGCCGGTGCAGGTACGGCTGGAATCATTGATCACCGCCTCCCGGAAATTGATTTGCACCCGGTTATTGAACAGGGAAGCGATGCCGATCAGCTTGGTGCGCCGGGGGATATTTACGTCGCCCCATTTGGAATCCCGCAGAACCCGGGCAATGACCAGGCTGCCATCTGCCACCGGGGTGCTCTCCGGTATCACCACTTTGATTAACGCCGATTCCCGCCCGCTAGCATACGCTCCAATGGAGCCGCCGCCTGGTTGCCCGCTTTGTGATAGGCTGTTCATCACAATCATGTTGGGATTCCGGTTTACCCCCTGGGGGGGGGAAGCGGCCGGTTCCGACAGCAGGGGGGTGTTAGAGGGAGACGATTTCGGCTGTGGGGACGAAGGCTGCGAGTGAGGAAAATTTTCCGCCGGCAGGGACTGGGGTTGTTGAGTCTGGTCCCGCTGCGTAAAATTGGGAATCTGAAGGGTATCCAGTTTAATGAAATCGTAATTCAGATTTTTCTTGGGCCGTTCCTTCTGGGGCACCAGGTTGACGCTCGGTTTGGCGGAGGTAGCGGTCATATCCATAAGCGAATTGACAAAAAACAACAGCAAAAGCACCACCACCGCGCCGATGCCGGCGATCACTTTAATCTTTCGGGACATTCCGGAGAGCTTGAGACGCTCCGGCACCTTATCGATGAACTTCATTGGACCACCTTTATTGAATCAAATGACATTTTATCCATCACCCCATCACCCCATTACTCCATTACTCCAGTTCTCCATCACTCCATGATGGACCCCGGCACCTCTATCTCCAGGTCGCGGCGTCCGTTTTCTTCGCTGCACTTGATGCTCAGGGTGTTCCGCTCGGAGAAACCGTGTTTATCAAAAACAAAGAGCAGTCGTCCGGAGGAGTGGGGCGGGATGCGGGGATTGTAATAGACGTTAGAAGGTTCCATCTCCATCTCTTTGAGCTTCTTTTTTCCGAAAACGAAATTCCGCTTGTAATCCACTAATTTGAAGCGCACGTAGCCCACATCATAAGGAATGTTGGAATCATTTACGATGGTCACGAGCAGGAAAAATTTATCTTTGATCTGCTTCATGTGGTCCACCGCAAAGGTGATATTGGAATTGTTGACGCTGTAAGTATAGCGATTGTTGGCTTTAAAGCGCTCCGAGAGAATCGACATTGCCTGGGGGCTGATGGTGGAGGATTTTGGGCCGGAGCCGCCGTCCGGGTTTGGGGCGGATCCCTCTCCGCCGGGGGCCTGCGGCGTCAGGCTTCCCGCGGGTGGAACCAGGCGAACCTCCAATTCCGGGTTGTCGGTAATATTCAACAAGAGGTTGAAGGATTCAGGCCCGGATTTGATGAACATATTGGTGGTGCCCCGGTTGACCAGGGGCTTGATCAGAATGTAATTCCCGGCGCTCTGCACCGAGAAGGCGTCCATGTTTCCGACTGTCACCAATTCCGGGGGAGCGGGGCAAACGATGACCGTGGCAAACCCCGGCGCGACCCGCACCACCCGCTCCCGCTGGGCAAAGGCGGCGCTGCCGACGCCCAGGAGGACGATCAAAAAAAATGCGCTGTTAAAGGTAAACCGGTTCATAGCTGTCTAAGGTTCTTATTTTCTTTAAATCTGTTTGAAATTAACGATCCGCAAGCCCCAGGGATTGTTCTCCGTGCGGGCTACCACAATAATTTCCAAATCGAAGGTAATGTTGATAGGAGCAGGCTGGCCGGGAAAGATTTGCTGGCCGTTTACCCGCACCCGGAAGGGATCGCCTTCTTTGACCAGGATTTCCCGAATTTGAAACTGGATGGTTCCGAGAGTGTTTTGTACCAGCCGGGGAATATCGGAGTTCTTGATGGTCTCGTACATCCCGTATTCCAACTCTTCGGAACACATTTGCAGGGCGGTTTTGATATTCGCGTTGAAGTTATCGCGGTTGAATTCGAGCAGGTTTTTGGCAAATTCATAGCAAAACTTGCGCACTTCGTGTACCGAGCGCTCATACTCATAAGCCCGGGCGGCGTAGGCGTAACCGTCTTTGATCACGAAAGTCTGGCCGGGCCGGGTAAATCCGATATAACATAACACTACCAACACCAGGTTCAGGGCGATCAGCCCAATTACCAGTCGCTGCAAATAAATCTTGTTCTTTACCAGCTCTCCGTAAATTTCATAGTATTTGGTTCGTTCCGCCATCGGCGCATACCTTACAATATTTCTTCCCGAAAATCAAGCGTTTCCTTCCATGGCCTTGCTGCGGAAATCATTTCCGGTGTTTTCTTCCGTGAGTGATTCGGATCCATCCGAATGCTTTGATATAAATCATCGGCTTTTACCCTCCATGTCCTTAAGCAGTTCCCAGAATAATTTTCAATTGGCAATTGAGAATTGGCCACTGGCAACTGAGAATTGGCAATTGGCAATTGAGAATTGGCAATTGCCAATTAATACCCTCCCTCCCTGTTTCGGATCGCGGATCCCTCGAACGGCCAGGCCTCCCGGGCCCCTTCTCCTCCACTGGTAAGCGATTTGATGGCGGAATCGGCAGAAAGGGTCGAAGCGCTGCGGCCCATGGCCTGGGCGCCGGAGATCACCCCGGAGGTGGTCTGGTTTACCACCTGGTGAGAAGCGGTAACGCTCATCATTTTCAGCTTTTTCCAGACCGTGGAAACCACCACGGCGGCGGTAATGCCGATGCCGTGGCTGCCCATATCCGCAGCGGTGTTGCCCTTGAAAATGACCAGGGAGAGCTTGGGGATCAGGATCATGATTACGCAGACAATGACGCCCAGGACAAAGGAACTCCAGAGCACTCCTTTATCCCCGTTGGCTACGGCCTGTTGGAAGGCCGGGGAACCGGTGAGGGTTTTGACCAGGCGAAAGAGGATCGCCACCAGCACGGACCAAAAATTTACCGCGCAAAAGTTCTGCAGCCAGCCCTTGAAGGTATCCCGCATGGTGGGGAAAAGGGAGAGCACAATCGCCAGGGGGCCCAACAGGTAGAGAAAAATTTGCACGATCAACTGGATCACCACGAAAATTTCGTACACCACCATCACTAACAGGTAGGAAAGCGAGGAGAGGGTTTCCAGGCTGAGCAGGTTAAAGAAAGAGAGGCGCAGGCCCCCTTCGGCGCTGGCAAAGAAGGCTCCCAGGTATTCGGTCATGATATTTCCCTGCTCCAGGTCAAAAATGGCGCTGGCCAGGAGCACGAATATCTTCCCCAGCCAGACCGCCCAGATGCGGTAGGTGGCCAGCCCGATGGCGCTGAACCCGATCAGGAAGAAGTGATACATATTATCGCGGTTCTCCGTATCGGTGGAGAGGCGGAAGATCATGGCGATGAAATACACCACCACCCCGAGGGTGAAGATGTAAATGGAAATGCGCAAAATATGATCCACCATCTGGTGGACGGAGTTGAAAAACACCGGGCTGAATAGAAATTCTAACATGGCACCCTCTGCAAACGGTTTCAGCTACATTTTACGGAATACGAAATACGCATTACGGTTACGTATTACGCATTACGTGTTACGTATTCCGTAATGCGTAATGCGTAAGCGGCGTTGAACCGAACGGCTTTGGCTATGGCACCGGCGCGGCAATGATGTCAAAAAAGCCGTAGCGCACCCGGGAGGTTTTGTTGGCCTGGCGCTGCAATTCTTTCCAGCTCTCTTTCGAGCGGATCTGCCCAAGCTTCTCATCGAACATATTCAACTCGTTGCCGTGGGCTTTCTGGGAAAGCTCCAGGTATTTTCCATAGTACTGGTTGGAAAGATCCCGCAATTTCACCGATTCTAACAGCAACTGGGTTCGCTCCGCGGCGGTATATTTGTTTTGCTCGTTTTTAACCTGGTTGGTGAGCGCCACGGCCATGGAATCATAGCTTTTGGAGAGCACCTGGCATTTGAGGGCGTATTCAAACAGCGCCTGGGAGTAAGCTTGCTCGCCGGCCATGGCATTCTGGCGGCGCTGCTGCACGTCCTTCGGTTCCTGTTCGTCGTTAACGGAAAGAGCGAAGCTCTCATACGTGCGTTGCAATTCCGCGCTATTGTTCAATACTGCTTCCGCATCCATGGCCGCGCGGCTCATTTCCCCGGTCATGCTGGGAAACCAGTAATCCGGGCGGTCGGCGTTAAGGATGAAATTGCTGGTGGAATAGGAACTCAATAAATCCAGGTTCTCAATCGCCTTGAAATCCCGGTAGAGGCTCTGGCTGAATTCGACATCGCTGCGCAGCAGGGTATAATTATCGTAAAACTGCCGGAGTTGCTGGGTCATCTGGGCGGTTTGCCGGCGCTGCTCCTCCAGGGTCAGGTAGTGCCGGGCAGAAATCTCTTGCAGGGTTTTCAGGATGAGGGCATTGTTGGGATCGAAAAACTGCCCGCGCGCCGGTGTTACCAGGGAGCTACCCCAGAAGATCACCATTAGTACAGGCAGGATCGCCCGATTGCTGCCCTTAAACATTATCCACCTGGTCATGGGTCTTCTCCTTTGCTATTTCATCGATGGCTCGCATCAAATTTCCGTTGTGTTTGTTGAGCTGCCGCTCCAACTCGTTGTTTTCCTGGCGATTGGTAGTGAACAGGTAATGGTCGTAGGCGCTGGTATCGATTTTCAACACCGTAATGCGCCCGTCGCGGTCCAGCATGAATTCCCCCCGCCGCAGGCTGGAAATGAGGGAAAGCTCATGCTCTCCGTACCCAAAAGCCCGCGCCAGGGAATCCAACTGTTTGGGCTTATGCCCCAGGATAAAGTGATTCAGCGCGTTGTCTTTGATCGGCGCAGAAAAACTCACCGACTCGATATCGTCTATCGACTGCGAAATTGCAAAAATTCCCGCCCCCATCTTCCGGGAGG
>WYBG01000396.1 GCA_011526015.1 Deltaproteobacteria bacterium
GCCGGATACTCTCGCCTGGAAGCGGATTGCATCGACCTTTCCCCCCGGGAATTGGCCGCGGCGCTGAAGGTGAGTTACCGGGAGATCGCCGAAGAAGCCGGGCTGGGAAAATCCACGGTGCACGACGTGCTGCACGGGATGGGCAGCAGTGACAGCAGCAGGCGGGTGAAAGACGCCCTGGAAAGATTGGCTTCCCAAAAGGGCAAGGTGCTCAAGGAGGCGATATGATGAACTTTTGCGACGCTATCGAGCGCATCATCAATGCTTTCAATGAGCAGGATGACGTGGCAGTATTGATCCATCTTTCTCCCGTGAAGGGCGAGACCGAAATCCATCACGTGAATATCGACAAAGAAGCCACAGTTTTTTTGCTGGGGAAATTGCACCAGAAATTACAGATGGAACTTTCCGGGCCAGTGCGCTGCCAGGCGCTGCCGGGATTTTTCAGCAGACAATAGAAAGGAGATAGAAGATGCCGGCAAAAACGAAACAGAACCGCAATCCGCGCATTGCCACCACGGCGAGCGTGAAAGCTTTTTTAGCCCAGCGGCTGCACGGCCTCAATGAAGTGCAGCGCATTATAGCCGATGAGTACTTAGAGCGCGGGCATGTCAGCAGCCAGTTTTTGAGCCGCCAGGGAATCAGCGCCGGAAACGCCGGGCGGGAAATGCGCGAAGTGGGTCTCTATTTTGTGGAGCGCATCGAAAAGGGGCGCTCGCGGATGAAAATGGATTTTTTGAAACAGAAACCGCGCAAGGCAGAGACTCATTTTTGCGGGCTGCCGAAAGATAGCTGGAAAAAATGTTATAGCCGCTGCCACGCCGCCGCCTCTTGCGAGGCGGCGCTGGCGGTGCGCCAGCCGGCCCGGCCGGACTATAATATCCGGGGTGAAAATCGCCTCATCAATATCAACCCTAATTTGAAAGGAATTACCCGATGAACTTTGGAAAATCCAAGCCGGTCGAGCCGGCTATCGTCACCGTGGAGACCACTGCGGAAGCAGACGCCGCGCTGCTGCGGATTGCCCGCTTGCAGCAGATGGCGCAAAGCCTGCAATCCCAGGTGGAGGCGGAGATCAACGCCGCCAAGAATCGCGCCGCGGGAGACATCCAGCAATACCAGCAAGAGATCGAGAGGTTAGGGAAATTGCTGATCGACTTTGCCCAGGCGCACTCTATGGAATTATTCACCGGGAAGAAAAGCCTGGAATTGAATTACGGAACCATCGGCTGCCGGGAAACCAAATCCATAGAAGTAAGCGACGGAACCCTGGCGAAGCTGAAAAAGCTTGGCATGTCCAACGCCATCACCGTGAAGGAATCGGTGAATAAGCAAGTACTCAACACCCTGGATGATAAGACCCTGAAGAAAGTGGAAGCGGTGCGGGTGCTGGAAACCGTTTTCTATTACAAGGTGAAAGAAAACGCCGTGATCCTGGCCCCGAATCTACCTGAAAGCGCCTGAAATTTCCTGCGGCGCGGGCGGCCCTTTCCTTCCCGCCCCATTCCCGGGGCATCAGATCGCCGCAACCCCAGGCCGCCCGAGAGAAGACCGGCAGCGGGCCGTTGCGCCAGCGGCCCGCTGTTTTAAATGAAAAGTGAAAAATGAACTGTCCTAAGTGTTTAAATCGCGGCTTCGAGCCGACCGCAGACGTGAAGCGCCCCCTGGTGAATTTGGGGGGAAAGCAGCACTATGAGAAATTCGATTTGCGGCGCTACGCCTGCTTGCAGTGCGGGCACGTGTTCATCACGAAGGAAACTTTTTTCCGCGACGTGGAAGTGAAAAAACCGCAAATGGAATTGCTTTTACAGCCTAAGGAGAAGAATAATGGCGATTGATAAAAAGCAGTTGAAAGAGTATATCCGGCAATTGGAAGCAATGTTAGCCGGGCTTTCCTGGGAGGAGAGCGCGGAAATTATCCAGGCTAAATTGATCGACTATATTTTCGGGTTAGGCGAGCGCCGCCCTTCTCTGACGGAATTGCGCCGGGAAGTGAAGCGGATGTTTTCCCCGGAAGTGCAAAAGCTGATCGAAGCCACTTTCCGGGAATTTTCGGCGGCGCTGGATATGACCAACAGCATGTATAGCGAGATCGGCGGGGCGGTTTCCCGCGACGCCGCCCGCATCCGCGCCCTGGAAAAAGTGGCCCGCACCCGCTTCGGGGCTTACGAGGCGGAGAGCGCCCGGCAGATTGCGGAGTTCATCAAGCGCGACCTGGCAAAAGGATTGAACGAGCGCCGCCTGCGCCGGCACATTGCCGAGATCGGCGGCAAGGCGCAGTTCTACGCCGAGACCATCGCCCGCACTTCCGTGAAAGGTTACAGCCGGGCGGCCAAGCTGGAAAAGGCCCGCATCGGCGACGTCAAATATTATGAGTATGTGGGCATCCGCCGCGCCGCTACCCGGCCCTTCTGCTTGTCGCTGATCGGCACGACCCACAACCTCACCCAGATCCGGGGCATGTCCAATGGCCAGGGGCTGCCGGTGGAAATCTACTGCGGGGGCTGGAACTGCCATCACGATTGGGAACCGGACCCTTTCGCTACGGAGAGCACCGCAGGCCGCTGGCAGGAGGAGCAGAGCGGCAAGAAAAACCCCCGCACTATCCGGGTTTTCAGCCCCCGGGCATTGGAGATCGTGCCATGAAAAACTTCCTTTTTCCTTTTTCCTTTTTCCTTTTTTCCGGCTGCGACACCTCCCCGGAGCCGGCGGTGATGATGGCGCGAATTGCGGTGCTGATCATAGTCTATGCCGCGGGAATGATCCTGCGGGAGTGGATCCGGGGCGGCGATGGGAGGTAAGAAAGAACACTATTACCGGCTGCTCTATCCGCCGTATATCATTCTCCGCGCCTGGAATCGCGAGCAGGTGCGGGAATACCTGCGCAAGAAATACGGTTTGAGCACTTATAGGCTCGACATCGCCCTGGCGCGTATCGAAGAGGGCATTGCAGACGATGCCCTGGTGGATGTGAACTTGACCGAAAGCGAGACGCCATGAAATTTTTCAGACGATTTTTTCAGGAGGAGGAAGAGGATGGCAATTTTCTGCTCGAAACCCTGGAACAATGGTTTGGGCAAATCCAAAGCGACATGGCCCGGCAGTGCCTGGAAAAGCGGCGGAAGATACCGGCAAGCCTTTTTCATCGCATGACCGCGCTGTTCGTGGACATCGAAAAATTCTATCAGGAGCTTGAAAGGAACGAACATGAAAGAAGTGCTGATCTGCTTCGAAATACCCTGCCGGGAGGGATTGACGACCGGCCACGCCATCGAGACGGTGACGGCGCTGACCAAATCGGAAGTACAGCGGATCGCGCAGCAGCTATATGATCGCCACGCCACGGCCATGAAGCTGCGCGGCCTGATCCCCGCGGGGCAATTGGTGATCCGCAGCCTGACCCGGCTGGATGAAGAATTGAAGATTGAACATTGAAAATTGAAGATTGGGAGGGTACATTGGGAGAAAAAGGGGCTGATATGGAAACGTATATGGTGATGCTGATCGGGATTGGGATTTTGGCCGGGGGGCTGCTGCTGGCATTGGGAATTGCCCTGGTGCGGGCGTTTTTCCGGCTGGAAAAGAACGTGGGGGAAATATTGAAAAGGGTACAGGATGCCGAAAAAAACCCGTAAAGATTACCCGGCAAATTGGGAAGAAATCGCGGCGCGGGTGAAAGCCAACGCCCGCTATATGTGTGAGGAGTGCAAGCTACAATTCCCGGTTGGGGAAAATGTCCTATATGTATTTGGGAAAAAGCTGGTATTGACGGTACATCATCGGGATCGCAACCCGATGAATAACAACCCGGAAAATTTGGTGGCGCTCTGCTCGCGGTGCCATTGCCGGGCAGAATGGCCATTGATACGGAGAGAATTACGGGAGAGGAGGAATAAAAATCAGTTGAGTTTGTTTTAACACCGCGCCTGAACAGTGCCGCCGTCTTTAGCGGCATCGTTCCATGCGCATAGTTAGACGCATGTGCGTTCTCCGACCGGGGCTTACGATGAAATGCGTAAGTGAGAACGGGTGATTCCGGTTGACTGTCCGGGAGTGTACCGTGTTCGGGGATTGGTCATCCTACAGGCGGTATCCATACCGCCCCCGGTCGGAAAGCGCATAACAACCAGGCATGAACGGCGCGGTGTTTTTTGCCGCGCGGTTCCATGCAGAGTTAGGTAGAAAGGGGAATTATGAAAAAAGTTGTCTTGGAAAGAACGGTAATAAAAGGAGAGGAGTATTGGATTGGAAAAATGCCAGATGATTCTTATGGAATTTTTGTATGGGAACAAAGGGGTGATCATTGGGAAATGAGCCTGATTGATATTCAATATGAAGTAGAGGATAATGATATAACTGGTGATACGGGACATCAATTGTCTGGTGGTCGCCTTTAACAGCCTAACACCGCCTAACGTGGCGCTCAACCGTTGCCGTTTTAACCCGGAGAATTACTATGAGCAAGAAACCTGAGAAACAAACCAGCCTTGAAGCCGATGCCGAAGCAAGGCAATCGGTTGTAGCAGAGGTTAGGCTACTACCTTGCCCCTTTTGTGGGAGTAAAAAACTCGAACTGAAAGACGTTCCGCTTCCCACTGCAAGCGGAAGAAAATTATGCAGAGTTCGTTGCAAAAATTGTGCGGCCTCGGGGCCGATGGAATATTTCGATGACATCCAACAGTGGAATCAACGAGCCTAACATGGTGCTCAACCGCCCCGCTGTATTTTAGCGGGGTCGGTTGCGGCAAAAGTTAGGCGGAAAGGAGAAGCAATAATGACAAGAACTGAAAAAAAGGAACTTAGGGAAAGAAAAATTAACAGTTACCTCGAAGCTATACAAGAGCAGATTTATAAAAAATTCAATCAGACGCAGGATGTCGGTATGGCACTGCGGGCTGGAGATGAGCATTTGCGCTCTCTGATAGAGAGCGCAAATGAGAATGAAAGGCTGCTGATAATAGCAGCAACATCATTGCTGAGTGCAGAAATGGAGTTGTTGTTCCGGCGTGCCTAACTATATATTCGATTGCAAATAATACAAAATCTTTTCCATTATCTTTTTTGAAAATATCAAGTTAGCAATTTGCGGGGGGAAGAAAATGCGTTTGCGGGCCGATATTCGCATTTCGATTAAAAATTTGCGCACCGGGGAAAATTACAAATTGGAATTGATCCGGCAGCCGATTGGATACCGGAGATTCTGGCTGCGCTATAATGGCGCATACAGCCGGAAATGGGCGGAGATTACCCTGACACAATTATTCCGCCTGCTGCGCGGCTGGCTCAAAAAATTCTAATCGTCAATCCTCAATCGACAATCCTCAATCGTCAATCGTCAATCGTCAATCGTCAATCAATTCAGGTGCGGTCGTAGATTTTCAGCCCCAGGGCAATGACGGTAAAACGGGCGTCTTGCAATATCAGCCGGGCGTCTAATTCTTCCCGGTCAAGTTCATACACGCCCGCCCCGCTCAGGGGTTTCCAGATGTAGGAGGTTTGGAGGTAGGCGGCCACTTGCGCGGCCAATTGCAGGTTGAGATTTTTGGAGGTCTTCTTTTCCAAAAGCTGGCTTTCCGTGATCACTAACAAATCAAATTGATGGTACGGCTCCTGCGCTGCCGGGCGGCCTAAAATATACACCGGCAGCAGCGCCGGAATAAGTTGGGTGAGCTTTACCGCTTCTTTCAATTGCCCGGCGTAGGCGGCGATAGTGCGGGCGTCGGAAAATCCCCCCGCCTCGAGATGCGCGATCAATGCTTGCTGGCAGTTGTACATATTCGCTCCTGCTGTTACGCATTACGTTTTACGGGTTACGTGATGCGTAATGCGTAATGCGTAATTATTCGGTCGAAGTCAGATCCGTGACGGCATCGGTGAACCAATTCCCATCGGTGAAAACCCGGTCTTTGGCGGCCAGGGAAAAGCCGTCGCCGGATTGCAGATTTTTCAGCCAGTCTATGGTCTGCTTGTAGTCATAGACAATGACCGGATCGGTCTCGAATTGAGTATCGCCATGTTTGATCTGGAAGCAGCGATAGCGGATGATATTGATGAGATGGCGTTCCTGGTTTTCGGTGATGGTTGCCAGGGTCAGGTCTGGCAGGTATTGCAGCATCTCCGCTTCGGCGTCGCTGATCTTGTTGGCGAATACCTGCTCCGGGGTTTGCACCGATCCGGGGATGGTGCAATAGTCTTCCCACAACTCGAATTTGGCTTTGGCATCGGCTGCGGTGATTAGTGACATGGTATCTCCTAATAATTTGAGACGTTGCAATGCAACGTCTCTACGGGATTATTTCAATTTTGCAATGGCTAATTTCGCCGCTTCTTCCACGATCTCGGCGATCTCTTCCTGCTCCTCCGAGGAGAGGTCGAACCATTTGCGGATCACCCGGCTTTTGCCGGCCCCGGTTTCGTGATGATAGCCGGCGATGCGCTTCTTTTCTTCTTCGATGATGTCGATGCTCACGCTATTCAGATCCGCGGCCACAATATGATCGACGTTTTGCAACATCCCGGCGATGTCATCGAATTCGAGATTCACGACGTGGGTGGGCAGGCCGGCGCGGGCGCGGCGCTCGGCGTGGCGCTCGGAATAGCGGGTGTAAGGATAATCCGCGCCCCCGCTGCTGCTGCCGGGCAGGAACTTGCCGGAGCGGGTGCGCACCTTGATCAGCCGAATTCCCGCCAAGCCCAGCCGATTGAGCAAGGCGCGGCTGTGCAGCTCATTCCAAAAATTGTTCAAGATCGCGCTGATGCGCCCCAGGTCTTCGGCGGCCATCTTCCCCTCGCAGGAAAAACCAGTTCAGCAGCGGAACGCATTGCCAGACGGTGCGATCCGGGTGCTGCATGAACCAGCGGTGAAAATAGAGATTGAAAAAAAAATAGTAATACACGAACCAGCCCAGCTCCGCCAGCAGCAGCCAATACCACTCTCGCCATTGCAAATAGAGCAGCAGCCCGAAAGCAATTCCCCCGTAGCGGGCGGCCAGGTCATTGAGGCCCCCGAAAAGGTGGAAGCCGTCGCCGATCCCGCCCTCCCCGCGCCGGCGCAGGAACTCGTAGAACCAATCCGGCCAGTGCAGAAAAACCGATTGCGGCAGCCGGAACAGGCAGATGTGCTGCACGGCGCGGAAGACCGGGGAGAGCAAGCCCAATATGAGCGCGATGAGAATGAGATATTTCATACTGCCTTTCTGAATTGCCAATTGGCAATTAGCAATTGGCAATTGCCAATTAAAAAAAATCATCGCCAGCCCTTGAACCAGTGCTCCGCTTTCGCATAGATACGTTCCCGCAGGGGCTTGAAATTGCCCGTTTCGACGTAGCGGAAAACCATAATGTATGCCGTGGCCAGGGCGTCGAGGCCGTCTAATTTGGTCCTGGATTTTCCGAAGGCCAGGTATTGGCTGACCAGGCGGATGTAATCTAAGTTGCGGGTGATCTCATCGGAGATTACCAGCATCCCGGTCTGGAAGGGATGAACCAGGGTGAGAATCCGGCTTTCCTTGTCGGCGCTGCGGTTTTCCGTCACCAAGTCTTTTGAATAATGGGTCATTATCGGCAAGACCATTTTGCGGGTCTTGCTCCAATCTCGGTAATAAGGATCGGCGAAAGCCCACTGGTTGAAATCATTTTCGAATAATAGACATTTCCAGGCCGGGATTTTCACCCGCAGCGCCGCCAGGTAGTCGAACACCTGCTCGTACGGCTCATTGCGCAGGTACATATCCAGGAGCACGGTCTGCTGCGTATTGGTGACTCCCACGGTAGCGATTCCTTTTTGGCAGGCGGATGGGCTGCTGCCGTAGGAAGGATCGATGGCGGAAATAGAAGTGATTATTTCAATGAGATTGAGGCTGATGGTGCGCAGCCATTCAGCCTGGAAAATATCCCCCTTTTCCGCGGGACGATCCATGTATTCCGATTCCCAAACATCCCAATCGGTTTCTCCCTGGATGCGTTTCCAATCCTCTTCGGAGTAGCGTTCCGGCCAATTGGAGTGGCCATTGGCGTCGAGCGCCGGGAAAGAGAAGTGCTTGTCGGGGAATTTTTCCTCCAGGTGCACAATCGGGCATTTTTCGGTGATGCGATTGCCCAGGGTGATACACAGCCCGTCATCCTCCATTTGGCGGTACACTTCACCGACGATGAAATCCGTCACCTTATCATTGTCCACTTCGGAATCCACGCTGATCCGGGAATAGAGGTCATCGTTGACGCTCACCCGGAAACGCTTGAAATCATCGTCAATGTAGTTGCGCAGCCCGGTCTTGACGGAAGTGCTTACCAGCATACATCCGTTGATAATATAATAGCCCTTTTTATCCTGTTGCACCTTCACGTCATAGTCATACATCAGCAGGCGGTTGAGGGTGATGAGCCGGAAGATGTGGAAGCTGCGCTCTTCGGCGATGTCCTGGGTGCGCAGGCAGATATTATAGATGCCCTGCTGCGAGCGGCAGATGGGCTTGATAATCTTGCTGACGAAAGTGAAAGCGGTTTTCCCGGATTTGGGGAAGCCGGAAATGGAATATTTCCCGCTCTTCAGCGCGGCGATGTGCTGGTGTACCCGGTTGAAAGGCGCGGAGAAAATTTTCGGGTAATAGATCGCGCAAAATTGCAGATCGGAGCTATCCGCCAGGGCGCGGCGCTCGGCCCGTTTTTCGGGGGTGAATTCCTGCTCATCTACCCCGTGGAGAATGTCAAGCAGCAACTTCTCGAATTGCGCGTCTAAACGCTCATATTTCGCTTCGGGCATCCTGGTATTGCCTTTTTGGTTTTGCGTCGATCCTGGACAGCGGCGAACGGTTCGCCGCCCGTTCGGATAAAAAGTCTTGAATTGGTAATTACCAATTGCCAATTGCCAATTGCCAATTTTATGCGCCCTCCTCCAGCCGCACCCGCAATTCGTTCTTAAAGTGGCGGATGGCGGTAAGATATTCTTCGGTCATCAGGTGGCCGTAATTTTTGCGCATAAATTTCACCTGGTCTTCGAGAAATTGGAACATCACCGGGATCTGAAAGCGCTTATCGGTGAGGCGCTCTAAGTTTTTTTGCAGCTTCCAGAGCGCATCGGCATCGGAATTCGTGAAGCCGGTCTTGTTCAGGATCTCGTGGATGCGGCTGAGAATCCGGTTTGCCATAGCCTGGGGCGAAACCTTTTCGTAATTCTGATCACGGATTTCGCGGCGCAGATCCCGCCAGGATTTCCCGGTGTCGGGGTCTTTCTTTCGCGCCCAATTGCGCACCGTGTTCATGCTCACCTGCCCGTCAAGCTCCCTGGAGATGGTCTCCCCGCCCAAACCCTCTTCCACGTACATGCGCTTCACGCGATTATATAGCTGGTCGTCGAATACTTTCGCCATTTTTCAATCTTCGATCTTCAATTTTCAATCATCAATTTATTGTCCTTCTTCCCAGACCTTCACCTGCACCGCCTCGCCGGGGGCTTCCGTGGCGTCGGCAAAGGTGAGGTAAGGCCAAAGCACCCAGGTCCCGGCCTGGTCGATCTTGCCGTCTTCGCAGGTGACGGATACCACTCCGGCCGCGAAATCCGCCTCCCACTCGCCGGTAGTTTCATCGGGGGCCTTGTATTTGATGAGCGCCTCGGTGACGGTTCCCTCGGTGACGCCGGTATCCAGCCGGATTTCCAGGGCGGTCTGGTCTTTGTAGATTTTTTGCAGGTCAGGCATCTTCGATCAATCCTTCTAATATGAGTTGCAGGGTGACGGGATTGGCGGCCAAATATTGCAGCGTGGCCGGGGAAGCCAGCGCCAGTGACAGGAGCGCCGGGGTAGAAGCGGGGAAAGCCAAATTTACGCCGGAGCTGTATTGCGCCTGGGTCATTACCAGGCAGGAGCGGCGCAGGATTTCCCGGTACACTTCCACCAGCCCGGCCAGATCCATCATGCCCCAAATGCGCGGGAGGTCTCCGCTGCTTACCGTCCCCGGCGAGGGGTGGCCGTGCCAGATGGCCGATAGGTCATCTTTTTCGATCATACTTTTTCCCGAATCAATCCAAAGGCATCCAATTTTTTCAAAGCAATATAGATTGCCCGCTGATATTTGCGGAAATCTTGCACCAGGGGGTTGCCGGGGTCTATATTTTGATCTGACATTTCCCGGATTTTCCGCGCCTTTTCCGGCGCTTCGTGAACCAGCGCGTCATAGAAATCTGCTTCCAGCGCCGATTGAGCTAAATCATTCGATAATTGCAACATATCCATTTCAATCCCCCAGGGCTAATTTTTCACGGGTATATTCAGTTTCAGTTTTCGTAAACGCCGCATCTAAAACTATATCCCCGGCGTCATTGTGCACCCGCTGAATACCGGTGGTTTCGCCGGTTTTCTCGGATTCCTGCGGCCCGCGGAAATACATCCACAAGAACGCCATGATTTCTGCCGGGGTCGCTTCCGCGGGGCTTTGCCCGGCTGCCAGTTCCGGCAGGGCAAAGGTCTGCCAGAATTCTTCGATCTTGGTTTGCACCTCCGCGGCGCTCAGATTATTGAGCGCGGCAAGGGCGGCGGTCAATTCCGCGTGGGTAGGCGGGTCGTAGGCGGTAAGGGCGGCGGCGGCGGCGGTTTGCACATCCGTTTGCGCCTGGGCTGCCAGGGAACCCACCGAGCCGACCACGTTGCCATTAACCCCGGCAATCTCATTATTGGCATTCACAGTTGGTAATCCGCCGTTGTTGCCCGGCGCGGCGTTGGGAATGCGCCCAATCCGCTCACCGACTGTTCCGGCAGTGGTATGGCCGGAAAGGGCGGCATTTAGCAGCGCATTTTCTACTTGTGTCCTAGCGTTTACGGATAGACTACTTAGGTTTGATACGGATGGGATTATTCCGATGCCCGTCTCACAATATATATCTGCATTGTTAGCGCCATTCAATGTAAGACCGGAGTCTCCTCCTTCCGCTCGAATCCCATCGGCGGAAGTGCCTTTATTATATTGCCCGCGCTGGTCTCCCTCATTAAACTGCCCATCTATACTGCCTTTATTATATTGCCCATATCGCCCTTTATTATAGACTCCATAACCCAGGGCATTGGCATTTTGGGCATCAATAGCGCCTTCATTGGCAATGTTACAGCTTATTTTTAGTTGTTCTAAATACAACTTGTTGCCTCCCGTACCGTCGAGCATTGTTTCCAACCGGTCAGCGGCGGTAACATCCTGACTGACCGCATCCGCGCTCACCGGCATTTGCAGCGGGGCATTGGCTGCCGGGGCGGTTTGCGACCCGTCAATTTGCAATCTATACCTAATTTGCTCCTTTTCATCGGCTGTCCAATCGCCCACGCCGGAGCCAGAAGGAGCTTGTTCCAGAGCGTTGGCGGTAAAACGGGAAACCCCGGCATCGCTTTCGATTAGCTCATTCAGCAAGGCGGTTGCCACGCCGGGCTTGCTGGCCGGGTCATAATCCGCCGCCAGCAGGTGATCGAGATGGTTGGCTTCGATAGCGTCTTGCACTTCGCTTTGCACTTCTGCATCCCAGGCGGCATTCCAGGGTATCGCGCTCAATCCCGCCCCGGCTGCGCCTATTTCGGCGGTATCGGTCAGGATATTATCCACAATCCCATCAACCGTATCAATTTTGCCCTCGATTGTGGAGAGGGTTGCGGGCAGGGTGGTTCCGGTATCTTCGAGAATTGCGGCGGTATCGGTTTCAATATCGGCAATCGCCTTGCCCAAACTACCTGCCCCGGTATGGCCGGCCAGGGCTTCATCAAGAACAGCATCGGCAATGTCTGCGGCGGTGGGATCATTCAGTGCGGCGAAACCGGCATCCATTTCCGCCTTCGTGGGGCCGTCATAATCGGAAAACGCGGTATCACAGGCGGCATTGATCTGGTCAGTTGCATCGCTGCCTTCTACCTGCACGGCATCTACTTGCAGATAATCCGCCCCAAACATGCTGTCCCAAACATTGGCCGGAACTACCATGAAATCTTCCCAAACTGGCAATGCGCCAGATTCGGAAACGGAAATCTTCAGGCGGCCCAAAGTGTTAGTGTCGGTGGTATCAAGAGGCACGTCATAGTAGCCATTTTCGTCATGCGTGGCGGCATTGGCTTCATTCTTCTGTGCAAAGTCGCCGCCATTTTTGCTCAGGCGCACGTCTGCCTGGGAAATGGTCAGCCCGGTTTCTGCGGTCTTCCCGTCGCCGTCATCTAAGAACGGCCCCAATTTGAGGGTGATTGCAGTGCTTTGTTTCAGCCATTGGCCCATTATGTTATTCTCCGTCTGCGATAAGAATCCATCATCTCCGGCACGTTCCCCCCCGCCGCCGCTTCTTTCAATTCATGCGCCCCGGTGCACCAATCCCGCGCCGAGGCCAAACTATTCAGCCCGCCTAATGTCACCGCCCCGGCGCTGGCAACTTCTTCATACCATACGCTCAGGCGGCACTCATCGCCGCCCGATCCGGCAATCAGATTATTGTAGATTTCCACGCCCTCCGGCATGGTGTAGGCGGCCAGGCGGTGGCTGCCGGCAGCAATGGCCCAGCTATTATCGTGCTGGGTAGTAATCTCGATGAGCATGTCATCGTTATCGACTGCCGGGCCGACGTTGGTTGCCGTGGTGGGGTGGGGGTTGGCGCTGTCATGCCCGCTAAACCGCTGCGCCACTGCCGCCGCGGGCTTGCTATTCGTAGAAAGGGAAACCACCGGCGTATCGGTGGTAGGCGACGCCCCCACCCCTTTCCAGCAGGAAAGTTTCATCACTCCCTGGGTATTCGTGACCGTCCAAACTTCCGACCAGGTGAGGTTGCAGCCGGAAATCGAATTGACGGTAATCGTGCTGGTGCGGGTGGCAACCCACAAAAAGACGATCTCCCCAGCGACCGGGGCAATGCTGCCCAGGGTGATGGAATTCCCGGTGGTAATCGTTCCGGTGGCTGCGGAGCCGTTCTTAGCTAAGGCCATAATATAATCCTATTCCGGCGACATTCGCAATCAGGTCTTTCCAGCTAAACCCCTCAATCGCCCCGGTCAGGCGGTTATAAGGATAAAAGCCGTCTTTCACTTCCCACAAAAATCCCAGCCCAAACGCCAGGCCGACGCCCCAGGCCAGGCCGAAAAACCCGGAGAAAATCCAGGCCAAAATAAACGATCCGGCGAAGTGTTCCAGCTTATCGAAACAAATGATCGTTCCATTTTTGGATAGCCAGCGGTCTTCTTTCCAGGGTAGAAATTTCATATTGTACCTTCTTCCTGCAAATCAAATGGGTTGGCTTCTTTGGCGAGGGGCTGCTGCTCCTCATAGATTTTCAAGCCAAGCTCCGCCCAATGATCCGGGTTGATGATCACTCCTTGCTGCCAGGCGAGATCGAGAATGTCCAGGCGCTCGCGCACGTTGATCGGCTCGGATTGGTCGATGGAAAACCGGGGATAGCGGGCATCAGCCCAATTTTTCCCGTACACCGTGCGTACGAATTGATTCATCTGCCGCTGAATGAAGCTGATGTCATCCAGGGCTAATTCCCGGCGCACCTTCCAGGGGGCGAGGTTCTCGCCGATCTTCATGCCGGGGCTTTCGATGACCGCGTTGGCGTGGCCTAAAATAGTAATGGAGGCCCCGCGATCGCAATACTCTGCGAACTTGGCGTGATCCCCGGTGCTGCGCTGGGTTTCGATGATCTTGATTTCGCTGCCCACCGGGGCGGTTCCCCGGCTGCTGCGGGCGATGGCATTCACCGCGGTTTCTAATTCGCTCTTCAGGCTGGCATCCATGCCGGGCGGGTAGTAGCCGATGATGATGCCCTCCCCGAAAGTCTCGATGAACCCCGCCCAGGATTCCACCCCGAAATTTTTCAGGATATACATGGGCAGCACCGGCAGCATCACCGGCATTTCTTTCGTCTCGCTGACCAGGGCTTCCGGGGGAATCTCTTCCAGCCGCTTGCCCCAGTCGATTTTCAATTTCCCATCCTGGGGATCGTAGCGGAAATATTTCTGGTCGAAATACTTGAAGTCGATGACCGCCTGCTTGTTGTCGATGATGTCCCACTGGAAATCAATTACCGAAAATTTGTAGAACAGCGCCTCGGCAATCTTTTTGAAAAAGAGCCGGGTATCCAGGGCTTCGATCATAGAGCGCAGGAATTCCGCCCGCTCCATATCGCCGCTGTTTTCATCTTCATAAGGCTGGATCGACCAGTCGCGCTGGAATCCGGCGTAGCGCCCCATCAGGCAGCCGGCAATGAAGCTATCCACGGCGCTTTCCTTCATCATCGCAATCAGGTCGCGATAGAAGCCGTTCTTGTATTGATCATAAGAAGAGCGATAATAGGAGGGGGTGAACTGTACCCGCTGCACCCCGATTTTGGCGTTGACTTCGAGCATCTTTCTTCCTTTGTTTGCGCAACAAAAATACACAAAAAGACCCTTAAACCCTTGTAAAAGCGGCACAGATACGCAGGTGAACTGCAAACATTTGGGATTGCAGAAAGAAAGGAATATTTTAGCGGCGGAAAATGGAGACGTTATGCGCTGGAAGATTAATTTCTGGAATCGCCAAAAGCAAGAAAAAAAATCCGGGCTGTTTTTCAATGCCTTCGAGATCGCCAAAGAGAACGCCGGCAAGATGATCAAGGTCGTGCCGCTGGGCGCGTTCCCCAATCATCACGACGGGGCGCACGTGATCGAAGCCCGGCATATCCAGGAAATGGCGGCGAACATCCAGAAGAGCGGCACGGATATTCTGTTCGACTATGGCCATGAGAGCCTTTGGAGCGCCGGGGCCAGGGCCGCGGGCTGGTCTCCCAAGACCAACGTGGAGGCGCGGGCAGACGGCCTCTACGTTGAATACCCTACTTTCACAAAGGCGGCCAGCGAAGCGGTAGAGGGCGGGGAGTTTCGCTATTTTTCGCCGGTCTATGCCATGAACAGCAAAGACAAGCAGGGGCGGGAAGCGGGGGCGATCCTGCACAGCATCGCCCTGGTGAACAAGCCTTATATGGATACCGAAATCAATCACGTTGCAAACAGTGAGGAAATTATGAATCCCGAAATCAAAAAGCAGCTGCTGGCAACCCTGGGTTTGGCCGAAACCGCTACGGATGATGAAATCAAAGCGGCGCTGGCGAAAAAAGAGGGGCAGGAGCAGGGGCAGCAAAAAGAGGGGCAGGAGCAGGGGCAGGAGCAGGCGCTGGCCAATGCGCTGCAAAAGGCTATCGAGCCGATCATCGCCCGGCTGCAAACCCTGGAAGCGAAAGCGAACCAGGATAGCGCCGCACAGCTCGAGGCGGCAGTAAATGCGGCCATCGCGGAATACAAGATTCTCCCCCGCGACAAGGACGTGTACCTGACCGCGCTCCGCGCCAACTATGCGGAAACCGCCAAAAAGCTGGCGGAAATCCCCAAGGGGGCGGTGAAGCCGCAGAATATCCAGGGGCAGGAGCCGGGGCCGGGGCGGAAGAAAAACAGTTTGGAAGCGGCCACGGAATTTATGCTGCAATGCGCCCGCAAGCCGCAGCCGAAAAATTGACGCGTAATGCGTAAAACGTAATGCGTAAAAATAAGGAAAATACCATGAAAAGGTTTTGGATGATTTTAGCGGCTCTGCTGCTGGTTTGCGCCCCGGTTTTGGCGGATACGACCGCGGTTAGTTTTATGACCGAGGCGACTACCAAAGGGCAAATAATCTATTATGGCTCTTTTGAAGTCGTTGATTCCACGGCCAATTCCACCTACTACACCCAGGCAATGTGGGTAGGCGGATGCAATGAAAATAATGCTTATGGCTATTTTGTTTGCAGCGAAGCCGGCACGGAGGATATTAATGTATTTGTGGAATACTCCCGGGATCTCATTACCTGGGATGCCGGCACTACGAATTCTGCCCTGGATGCCGTGGGCACTACCGGAAAATTTGATACGCTTAATATCGTGGCCGGGGCAAAAGATTTGGAGTACTGGGTTTTGCCCTGGATGCGCTTGAAACTGGTTGTAGGGCAAAATATGAATACGCCGATTTTCTATTGGACAGTGACCCTGACCAAACCGGAAGGATTGAAACAAACGCCGATGGCCAAGAAAACAATTGCGGTCAGCAACTAAGAAAATTATCCTGAAAAAACGAATGAAAATTTGAGGTAGCCAAATGGCAAAGATCAATCAAGTTTCCCAGGGCGATTCGGTGAGCAACCTGGCATTGGAGGGCATTCTTACTACCTGCCCGATTTTGCAGGACGTGGAGTTCTTGCCCAAGCCGGGCAGCGCCCCCTATCTGCGCGACGCGCGGGAAGGCACCGCCCTGGCCAGTTATTTCCGTTCGCTCAATGAGAGCAATACCGCCACCCCGCCCACCCCGGCGTACAGTCCTATCGCAAAAAAGATCGTTTCCTTCGATGCGAAGGTGGACGTGGTCATCGAAGACCGCAATGAGCTGCCGGAGGCGGAGCTTTCTATACAAACCCGCCTGGAAGCCATCGAAGCGGGCTGGGCGCTGCAATACAAGGTCTTTTTCGGCGATGATGGCGTGAACCCCGAAGAATTTGACGGCCTGGATACCCTGGTGCACGCGGATTGGGATCTGAGCCTGGCCGACGCCGCTTTCGGTTCCAACGCCGACGGGCATCTCATCGAGCTCGGCTCCGACAATTCCGCAGTGCTCTCGCAGCAGAAGGCCATCGAATACCTGATGACCTTCATGTCGATGGTGCGCGGCGGGGCCTCCCATATCTACATGCCCGAAGCGCTGAAGATCCGCCTGCTCACCGTGGCCAAGAATCTCGGCTATTATCAGAAAAGCAAGGATGAGCTGGGTAACTCCATCGACATGATCAATGACACGGTGATCCGCGGGGCCAGCCGGCAGAAGGACGGCACCGAAGTGCTGGGCTTCACGGAAACCGTGGGCACGAGCGATGACTGCGCGGCGATCTACGGGGTGCGCTGGGGCGAGGGGATCGACCTCTATGCCGTCACCAGTGTGGGCGTGAAAGGACGTTACGCCGGGCAGAGCGGAAACTTCATTATCAACAACGTGAACATGGATATGGCGTTTCACCGCCAGAACAACACCGCCCTGGTGAAATTGACCGGGTGGAGAATCTGAACCTGACCTGGGCTTTCATCGGCCCCCCTGACCGGCTCCGGCGCAGTGATGCGTAGGAGCCGGATTTGAAGGGGTGAAGGGTCGAAGAGTCGAAGAGTCGGAGGGTCGAAGAGTCGAAGAGTCGAAGAGTTGAAAAGTGAAAGGTAAAATATGCCGACGCAAACTTTGACGGTGCAAAGCGTGACTGTGGCGGGGATGATTCCGACCAATTACGTGATCGAGCTGGAAGAAACCGACGTGCGTTTCAACAACGACGGAAATACCTTCCTGCATTTCAAAAACAACAGCGCCTCGCCGGTGACTGTGACCATCAAATCCCAGGTGGAAAATTTGGACCCGGGGCTTAAGGCTGCCGATCGGGATATTGCCGTCGCAGCCACAACCGAGAAATACATTGGCCCCTTCGATCAGAAAGCCTATAACGATGAAAACGGCCAGGTGGTTTTGGATGTCAGCGCGGTAAGCGCGGATACCCTGGGGGGCGTTTTCAGCCTCGGAACTTAGGAGAAAATATGGCAGAATTGACCGTAAACAGCATCATCGAAGACGGCTTCGATCCGGACGTTTTAGAGGCTGCGGCGGAGGCCGGGGATACTTTCGAAAACGACGGGAACAGTTTCATCTATGTCACCAACGGCAACGTGGCGGAAATTACCCTGACCATTGCCAGCCAGGTGACCAATTACCCGGAAGGAACTGCGCCCTATGACATCGAGGTCGCGGTTCCCGCCAGCGAAAGCCGCTTTATCGGGCCGATCAGCCAGGCCGGGTATAATGATGAAACCGGCGTGGTGGAATTGACCTATGACATCCATGAGGATGTACTAATCGGAATTTTCAGCCTGGGGTAAACCATGAGCGAAGAAAAAAAATACACGGTATTGACGCCCAACCCGGCCTTTTCCGGGATTCGCCTGGGCATCGTTTTCGTGAACGGGCGGGCCAATGTGAAACGCAGCACCGCCTTGCTGCTGTGCGAGCGGTTCAAATATACCTGCCCGGAATTGCAGGGGCCGGAGCAAGCCGTGCAGATTGGGGACAATCACCAGCCGGAGCCGGTGGAAGCGCCGCCGGCAGAAGCGCCGCATCCGGTGGAAGAAACGCAAGGGCAGGAAGCCCCGGCGAAAAAGGGGAAAGGCAAAAGGAAAAAGGCGGAATGAGTGCCGGATGTGTCGATAGAAATTCTGGTGACAATTTTCCTGTTCGGCTTTGCCCATATCGGCAGCCTGATCTGGTTTCTTTCCTCGATGCGAACAGACATCCGGCACATCAAGAAGACCGTTGACTGGCTGGAGAAACAGGCGGATGAATTTGTGACCCGCCAGGAACTGAAAGACAAATTAGATTTGATTTTGAAACGCCGAAGGAGCGCATGATATGAACTTTTTGCACGTTTCGCAAATCCGCTGGATTGCCACCGGGGGAAACCTGAGCACCGCCACCCCCAAAACCGTAACGAAAGATATGGTGGAATTGACCATGAATGAGGCGCTGATCGAGCACTTCATTTCCCAATATCCCCAGCCGCTCACCCGCTACGGCATCGGGATCAACTTCAAGGTCAAGGGGATTTTAGCGGCGGCCACCCTGGATGA
>WYBG01000397.1 GCA_011526015.1 Deltaproteobacteria bacterium
ACGAAACGCGTGATACAATGGAACATCGTGGGTGGTGGGGATGATGTGATGAATAATAAGTTCATCCGTGTTGACCACCACATGATCAATTAGCATCCGGAGAATGTCCTGTTGGGTCTTTTCATCCGTTGTTTTCAAAGCGGTTTCAACCTGGTTGGTGAAACTTTCCAGGGAAAAGGTGGTTGTCGGATGCTGCTGGTAAGCAGCGAGCCGATTTTCCAGTTTTTTCAACTCCTGGCTGAGAGGGTTGCTGCGCTGGCTGAGTTCTTCCAGGGCAATTACCCCTGCTTGATAGGCATCCAAAAGCCGTTTGCGTTCGGCTTTGAGGATCTGGCAGCGACCTTGCCAGCGTTGAAGTTGAGCAGGAGGCTGGCTTTCAGCAGCCTTTTCAGCTTCCCAGGCCTCGGCGATCCGTTGGGGTTGGCGCAACAGATCGGCCAGCGCCGCCCATAGCTGTTCTTCGATGCTGTCGGCTCGCGCCGAGCAGGTATGGGGCAGTTGAGGGGCTCTTTTTTGGCCCTTTATGTTGGGGCAATAGTAATACCGATAAGCGCCCCGTTTGCGTCCGTAGAGGGTATGGCCGCAAATACCACAAACTAAAAGCCCATGAAGCAGATAGGAATGAGAACTATTTCGAGACGCACATTGGACATTCATGGTTCGTCTTTCCTGTGCCGCTTGCCACAAGGCCGGATCGATAATGGCCGGAACCGGCACCTGGATCCATTCTTCCAGGGGCCGCGGCTGTGCGCGCGGGCATTGCAAACGACCCCGGCCCTGCCGTCGAGGTTTTCCAATGCTGCTGCTCTCATAGCGGTGTCGTCCCCAATAGGCGCTGCCTTTGTAAGCCGGGTTAGCCAGAATACGCCCCACCGTGGCCGGATACCAGCAATCGCCTTGCGGGGAGGCGACGCCCTGGGCATTGAGCCGCCGGGCAATGGCCCCCATGCCCAGGGGCTCTTCAGTATACCACAAAAATATCTCCTGCACAAGGCTGGCCTGAGCCGGATGCACTTCCCAACCGCTACCCTGCCTTCGCCGGCTATGCTGATAGAGGTAGCCGTAGGGAGCCGGCCAGGGAAGGGATTGTTCTTGCTGCAAGCGATAGCGTCGCCCGCGCTGCATCCGGTCGCAGAGGATGGCTCGTTCATATTCGGCAAAAGAGCCTTCGATATTGCGCAACAACATCTCCTGTGCAGAATTGCCCTGCAAGGGGCGATGAATAAACACCAGCCCGATTCCCAACCCCTCCCATTCCTGGATCAGAAACTGCTGAACTCCCAGGTTCCGGGAAAGACGATCCGGGCTGTAACACAACACAAAGTGGAACTCCCCCGCCAGGGTCGCGTCTCGCAAACGGCCCAGGCCCGGCCGATACAAACTTCGACCGCTGACACCCTGATCAATATAAATATGTTCTTCCAAAACCGTATAGTCATGGTTTTGGGCATATTCGTGCAATTTTGCCAACTGGCTTTCGATGGTGGCCTCCTGAACTTGATGCTGAGTGGATACGCGAGCATACAGGGCTGCCGTTTTCATCTTCATATACCTCCTGTTTCGGTCGTTGTAAAAGTTGTCGATAAACCCGGCAACATCGCTCTCGCCAATCGTGGCGGGCGGTATAGTGCAAAACTATGGAAAACTTTGTTGGGGTTGGCATATTAGACTCCTTAAGTGAAACTTCGAGCTACTCATGCCAACTTTATGACTACTTCCCCTTGTTTTGCAAAGACCGAACAGGATACTTTATTCGATTAACATAATGCCAATGACCAGTATGTTCTATTGTATAACGCGTTTCACTCGTCACGCTTCACGCATCACGCCCCGCTGCTACCGCCCGTTCCGAAACAGGTACTCCAAAAACTTCTCCGCCGAATCCTGAATTTCCTCCCGGTTGCTGGCCTGGTAGTGGCCGAAAAAGCTGGGCGTGGTGTTGATCTCATTGATGCAGCCGCCGCTTTCGGCAAAGGGCTTGGAAATATCCGGGGTGATAAAATCGACTCCACCGAAGCGCACCTTGCACTGGCGCAAGGCTTTTACGCTTAACTCGATGAAGTCCGGGTGGGTAATACGGGTGACTTCTTCCACCATGCCGCCCTGGTGCCCGTTGCAGAGGGTTTTAACAGGTACTTTATGCCCGGCAGGAATAACCGCGCGCAGGGTTAAATTCTGCCGCCGCAGGGTCAGGCGCAAATCATTATTGATCTGGACAGGCCAGAGGCGGGGAAAAGATTTGGCGGCGGCGCGGGCCTGGTTGGTCTGGCGGATCAATTGCCGGATGGTATGCTTGCCGTCGCCGGTTACATACGCGGGGATGCGCTTCACCGCGCTGAGCAATCGATCTTCCAATACCAACAGGCGGATATTCTCCCCGGCCACGAATTCTTCCACCATCACGTAGCGGTCGTACAACGCTGCCTCGTAAAAAGCGTTCTTGAAATCCTTCAACATTGTAATTCCCGCGGTAATTCCGGTGCCCCCGCTGGTTCCCCGGCGCGGTTTCACCACCACCGGCCTGGGAGTATTTTTGAAGTACTGGCAGGCTTCGCTAAATGCGGCCAGGGTAAAACACGCCGACGCCGGCGCCGGCAGCCCGTGTTTGGCCAGAATTGTGGAAACCAGGAACTTATCCCCGGCAATTTTATGGGAGATGGCGCTCTCCAATTCCGTGGCGTTTCCGCGGATAAAGGTGGTTTTTCCCCGGCGGCTCAACTCCAGCATTCCTCCCCCGTGGTCGGTGACCTGGATGTTCAATTTCGCCGCCGCATCGATCAAAATCGAATTTTCTTTATTGAGCTCGATTTCGTAGTCGTCTTCTTTTCTCAGGTAGTTTTTCAAAAAAGTATGCGTTTTTTTACTGAAAAACCTGCCCAAAACCCGGTAATACTGCAAACTCTGCTTCATGATCGGAACATTCGTTTTTGGGTTGTCAATCGCTTCGCTGTCATTGGCTTCGCGTCATTCATTGTCATTAGCTTCGCGTCATTCATTGTCATTGGCTTCGCGTCATTCATTGTCATTAGCTTCGCGTCATTCATTGTCATTGGCTTCGCGTCATTCATTGTCATTAGCTTCGCGTCATTCATTGTCATTAGCTTCGCGCCATTCATTGTCATTGGCTTCGCCGTCATTGGCCATTTCTCCCCCTGACCGCGCAGCAAATGACGGCGCAGCCAAATGACCATAAATGACGCGCAGCAAATGACATCTTAACCCTGCCGTTTCTGTTGATACGCATCCAGGTAGAGGGTTTCGTATTCCCGGATCATCCGGCTCAAGGGGAATTTTTCCAGGGCGATCCGGCGGGCATTTTCCCCCAGCCGGGTTCGCAAGCTGCCGTCCCGTTTCAACAACAGAATTTTCTCCGCTAATTGCCGGTAATCGTTGCTCTGCACCAACAGGCCGCTAAACGCATCTTCGATCAATTCCGGGTTGCCCCCCACCCGGGTGGCAATAATCGCTTTTCCGCAAAACATCGCTTCCTGGATCACGTTGGAGCAGCCCTCGCTGAGAGAGGTGAGGGTAAAAACGTCGAAGCCGTTCAAGGCCAGGTTGACGTCGTTTTGGAACCCCAGGAAATGGGTAAACGGGGAGATCCCCAAAGAGCTGCTCAGCTGGCGCAATTCCTGTTCTTTTTTTCCCCGGCTCACCAGGGCGATTTGCAATCGTTCGCCCCGGCGGATTAATTCCGCCGCCGCCAGTAGCAGCATCCGCTGGTTTTTTACTTCGCTGAAGCGCCCGACGGCGCCGACGATAAAATCATCCGCCGAAAAGCCGAATCGGCCGCGAAATTCCTCCCGCAGCGCCGGGGAAGGGAAAAAAGCGGTGTCATCCACCCCGTTTAGAATTACCCGGACGCGCTCCCGGGGGAATCCGATTGCCGCGGCCATGCGGTCTCCCAGTTCCCCGGATACCGCCAGAACCCGGTCGGCCCGCTGCCACAGCATCCGTTGCGCAATTCGATGTTTCCACCCCTGCGGAAAGCTGCCGTGTTCTCCGTGAATAAACACCGGAATTCGCGCCAGCTTCGCTCCCAACAGACCTTCCGCCAGGGTGCCCCAGGAATGGGTGTGAACGATATCGGCCTGGCGCTCTCGCATAATTTCCGAAAGCCGGAACGGAATGCTCCAATCGTTGCCGTTTTTTTTGCCCAGGGAGATGATCTCCACGCCTTGCAGATCGAGAATGCCGAAAGAGTAGGTTCCGCTTAATGAGATGATAATGCTTGTGATGCGCTCGGCGGGGAGGTTCTTCACCAATTTGATAATCCCGATCTCTTTTCCCGCCGGAGAAATTTCGTTGACCACGTGGGCAATCTGCAGCTTTTTGTTCTCAATGTTCGATTGTGTCCTTGACTCCATAGCCGCAGTATCTTAAATTTACGCCCGTCTCCGGATCTTTCTCAGAAAGGGTTTGAAAAGTTCTGATTTTCGCCGCGAAAGCGCCGCCCCGTCAGGTTTTCCCGAAAAAGATTACTGCTTCTTTGTAACTGCTATTCCAAAACGCACTGCGACGCATCGAAGAGTATATTGTAAAAATTATTCTGGCCGGTGATTTTAGTCACGAAGTATTATTAGCGAAATTGCCATCTTCTGCCATATTTTTTTCATTGACATGGTGGTGGCTGCCTAAAGTTCTAAAAGTGATTGGCTTACTGACAGACCTCAGTTTTTTTAGAAAAATTCTCAACGCAATCATTTTAATCAAACCCGGCTCAAGGGATACTGTTTTTTTTCTGTTCTCTGATACAGCGATTGATATTGAACGACTTCCCCGGCAGGGCTTGAAAACTGGTTGATGTCGCTCTCTTATTTTCGTCACGAACATAATAAGCTTTATTGAAATAGGTTTACAATTCGGCCACTAAGACGCGAAGGCTATAAGATTTCACAAAGCAAAAAAGCAACAAACGCAATGCGCGCCGCCAAATATAAAATATTTTCGTGATTCTTCGTGGTTTTTGAGCCTTAGTGGCTGAATAATTACCAAACAGGTGGAATTCATACAATGGACGTGTTACGGATGAACAATCTCAATTCCCCAGGAGGAATTATGCGGAAAGTACTACTGAATCGAGTGATTGGAATGCTATGCGTCGGTTTGCTCCTGGCGCTGGCGGGGTCAATTTTTGCCCAAACCCCCATTCCGGCAAAATATAACAGGTTGGTGAGTAACCAGGAGCTCCAAAAGTCAGAAAACGATGCTGTGAATGTCCCGTTTGAGGATGGGCACGTTTTTGCCGCGGTCGGCAACGGGCAAGTTCAGCATTACGATGCTGCCGGCAATCTCCTGGAGGTTCTGAATTCTAACCTGGGCGGATTTACCACCGGTATGGCAACCGACTCAGCCGGTAACCTTTACGTAACCAACTTCTCCCTGGCGCTGGTCTCCCGCTTTACCGGCCCCGGAGTACCCCACAACCATACGGTTCATTTCAACACCGATCCGGGCAGCTCCGTGGAATCTATTCTTTTCGACCGCCAGGGGAATATTTACGTGGGCCAGGCCGACGGCACCAGGGATATTTTGAAATTCGACGCCGCCGGTAATCTTCTGCAACGCTATGACGTTGCCACCGAAGACCGCGGCTCAGACTGGATCGACCTGGCCGCCGATCAACAGACCATGTTCTACACTTCCGAGGGCAACACCGTAAAGCGCTTTGATGTAGCCAACAACGTGCAGTTAAGCGATTTTTCCACCACGCTTCCCGGCTCCATTGCTTACGCGCTGCGCTTGCTCCCCGGGGGAGGAATGCTGGTGGCGGATACCGAGGTGATCGTGCGCCTGGATAGCACCGGGTCGGTCATCCAGGCTTATGACGCACCCGGGGAAGATACCTGGTTCGCTTTGAACCTGGATCCCGATGGAACTTCTTTTTGGAGCGGAAATTTCGGCACCAGCAATTTTTATAAGTTCGATATCCAAACCGGAGCACTGCTGGCAGGCCCGTTCAATACCGGTACCGGCGCGTTTACCCTGTTCGGCCTGGCGGTTTTTGGCGAAATCGCGGTCGGGCAAAACAACCGCCCCACCTGCCAGGTTCAGCCTGCCGGGCCATTTTTTATCAATGAAAATCAACCTCTGACCTTCACCGTTTCCGGCACCGATCCGGACCCCGGCGACGAAATTACCCTGGAGGTAGCCAGCCTTCCCGCAGGCGCAACTATGACCCCGGGGCTTCCCCTCCCCGGGCCCAATACCGGCGTGTCCTCTGTATTTAACTGGACTCCCGCTCCCGGCCAGGGCGGAACTTACCAGTTGGTCTATACCGTCACCGACACTTCCAATGCCTCCGACACCTGTACGGTGCAGATTATCGTGAACAGCACCCCGGTAGTGCAGGCCAATCCCGCGGGACCCTTCGTCGTGCAGGTAAACCAGCCGCTGACCTTCGAAGTGCTGGCCAGCGATCCGGATCTTACCGACATGATCACCCTGAGCGTAATCGACCTTCCCGTCGGCGCAACCATGAATCCGCCCCTCCCGCTCCCGGGTTTGGGCAGCGGCATTTCTTCGGTATTTGATTGGACTCCCGCCGCAAACCAGGCGGGAAATTACCTGGTTACCTACTCCGTCACCGACGGTTCGGCGGCGTCCCAAACTACCGTGAGCATCACCGTGGAAGCGAATGACCCCCCGGTATGCCAGATTACCCCGGCGGGACCTTTTACCGTGCTGGTGGGTGAATTGCTCACTTTTAACGTGTCGGCTTCCGATCCCAATCCCCTGGATACGATTACCCTTTCGGTAAACGGGCTGCCATCCGGCGCGACAATGAACCCGGC
>WYBG01000048.1 GCA_011526015.1 Deltaproteobacteria bacterium
CGCGAAGTTGTAGTCGCGGTTGAGCATGAAATATTTGCGGTAATCGAATGAAACGGTCTGGAAGTCTAAGCTCTGTTTCTCATATTTGGGGCTGACCAGCACGCTGAAGGCGTAGCGGCTGCCGTCCACCGGGCCGGTATAGCCCCACAACACCGAGTCGTGCACGTAAGACAGGGAGGGCATGATGGTGCTCACCCGCTCATCCGGAAGATTGAAGGTGAGGTATTCCAATACCACGTTGTACCAGTTCAAACCCATTTCCAGGCGATTGAACTTGCTGAAAGGGTAGGCAGCCAGGAACTCCATGCCGTAATTCCGGTAACGCTGGAAAATATTGCCGAAATTCCGCACCACAAACGAAGAATGATAGCCCCCGATCCCCAGGTTGATGCGCCGTTTCAGGTTGAGATAAAATAGGCTGAGGTTACTGTTTTTGAGATCGGAGACCAGGTTGATATTCAGGTAAATCTTGTGGTCGCCTAACAGGTCGCTGAACGCAAACGCGGTGTACCCGGAAAATCCGAAGAAAATATCATACCCGGCCGTTCCGGCAACGACATCCGGGCTGAATTTTAACTTGTATTTGCGAACTTTGTAGTACCCCTCGGTATCCTGGTAAGTATTTTCCGCCAGCTCGACGGATTTCTGCTCCGTCTCTTGCTGTTTTTTCATTTTGTTGCTGGAAAAAATAAAGCGGCTGTAATCGAGCGGGGTGGAACCCTCGATTTTCTTTTTTTCCGGCTCCGCGGTTTCCGGCTCCGACTGCCAATCGCGGGCATAGATGGGCAATTCCTCGGCGTTCATCTCTTCCCGAAATTGGGTATTCTGCAATTCCAGTGGGGGAAGCTCCAGAGGATTGTTCATCAGGTAAATGTCAAAGCCGCCGCGGTAGAAGGTTGTAAAAACCATGCGATTGGCATTGCGGTCCCAGTTGATCTGAAAAATACCGGAGATAACGTTGGATATCGGGTAATTTTCCCCGGTATCCAATTTATAGAGGTAGAGATTGGAAATCCCGTTCGCATCGGAAACGTAGGCCAGGGTTTTCCCGTCCGGTGCGAAGATCGGGTTGGATTCCTGCCAGGGAGTATCGGTAACGCGCTCGATTTGCCGGGTTTGAGCATCGAGGAGATAGATGTCTCTCTTCTCATAATCGAACTCGGACATGCGAAAGCTATCGGGGGCCTCCGAAGTGTGGAAGAAGTTTTTTCGATCCGATACGAACGCGATTTTACGGCTATCCGGAGACCAGGAAGGCTGGTCGTCGGTGAAGACGTCGTCGGTAAGCCGGGTGATCTCTTTGGATTGCAGATCTAACACAAAGATGTCGCTCTGGTTGTTCTTATTTCCCACGAAGGCCACTTTTTTCCCATCGGGAGACCAGGAGGCGGTAAACACCCCGTCCAGCTCCGATGAATAGCGCGTGGTTTTGCCGGATTTGATATCCACGGTGTAAATGGCGTCGCTGGAGCCGCTCTTGGCGGCAAAAACAATCTTCCGGCCATCGGGGCTGAAGCTCATTCCCGGGCGCAGCCAGTGCAGCTCTTCAAAGCTTTCCGAGCGCTCCCCTTTTACCAGGGTTTTCAGCAATTTGCCATCGACGGCGGACATCAGGTAAATGTTTTGGGTTCCCCGGCGGTCGGAAATGAAAGCGATTTTGTCCCCGTTGGGAGATATCGCCGGGCTGACGTTCAAATAATTGGGAACCTTATCATGGAAGGTCAATTGTTTGGCGATTTCGAGCGGTTCTTTACGGTCCGCCACCTCCGGCCAATACTGCTTACGCAGGTAACGGTGCCAGCGCTGGGTGAATTCTTCGTACCCCACCCCCACGGAGGAACGGAGAATCCCTTCAAACGCCGCCTTGCCGCGCATTTTTTGCAACATCTCACCGATTTTTTTTCGCCCGTAGGTATTGGCAATATACTTGAATACCGAGGCGCCCCCCTGGTAAACCAGGTAATACTCCAGGGTCGGCAGCCCGGGCATGTAACCGTTCAATACGGCGTCCCGCACGATCATATCGATCTGGGTATTCCAACCGACCGATTGAAATTCGGCTAAACCTTCGGCAAACCAGAGCGGCGCGGGGGTAACTTCTCCCATAATTAGAGACTGGATGGAACCGCCGTACAACATATCATTCATCACCGCGTGAACCAGCTCGTGATGAATCACGTGCCGGAATTGCTCATAATCGCCCTCGAACGGCACCACGATCCGGTTCTTGTACAGCTCCGTCACCCCGCCGATGCCCTCTTCCAGGTAGGAAATGACCACATTGGTTTGCTGCCAATCATTGTGGGAATTATAGACGATGAAGACGATGCGGTCTTTGATCATGTAGCGAAAATCCCGGCTCAGCTGCACGTAGGCGGTTTCCGCTACTTCCGCGGTGAATTCGGCAAGCTCCTGGCCGCCTTCATAGAAATAGATATCGAAATGCTTGGATTGCAGGTAACGCCAATTGAAGTTCTTATAAATGACTTTATTTTTGCCAAAAGCATACGCATTCGGCGCGATAAAAATCAACACCAGGGGAAGAATCCACAAAAATCTGAGTAATTTCATTCAAAACTCCTTAAACGTTCGAATTTCCTCCAATTTCCTCCTAATAAACCGGGAAGGAACCGGAAAGTTCACCGGGACGGGTAATTTTTCGCAGGGAGCGAACCCGGAAATTGTAACGGGTGAAGAGTAAATAAAATGCGCAACATCAACCGTTCAATTTCTCCAGGGTATACATTGGTGCCCCTAACGAACTTATACTTAATGCGGCCATGAATTGTGTATTTCACGAATATCCGCCGGCAGTATAAAATGCCGCGAGGAATTTATAACAAATCACGCCGGATTTCAACTTTTCTATGAAACAAGCGCCATCTTTTTATTATATTTCCGGCGATTTTTGTTACTATTCAGCCACAGAGTGCACAGAATGCACAGAATGCACAGAGGAAGAATTTAGAGCATTTAAAACCGTTATCCCGGCACATGAAACATTTTTTCTACAAAACGGGTTTGTTTAACAAATTTTCCCATGTCTCTGTGTTCTCTGTGAGCTCTGTGGCAAAATGCCTGAATAGTTACCGATTTTTTTGAGAGAAGACCATGAAAATGAACTGCACCATCGCCTGCGGGCTTTTGATAACCGCGCTTTTTGCCCCCGGCAAAGGGGTTTGCAACGAGGAGCCCCGCCACAACAGCGCCTGGGATACCCTTGTCGCCGAAATCCAGATCATCGAATCCCTGAACCAGCCGGATTCCACCAAGAGCCAATTGATGAGCGAATTATTCGAGCGCCGCCGGGTGCGCCTGGAAGATTATCGCCAATTCTACGATGATTTTTACCGCCAGCCGTTTGAGGAGCAGCAGAAATTCGTGGAACGGATTAAAACCCTGGTGCCGCAACTGCTGAATCTAAAAAAAGAAATGCAAGCGGCTGAAGAATCCGCCAAAGTTCCCGTCAAGCGTGAATAAGCAAACGGCGGAAGGGGCAGGAGCTAAAAATTGCCTGCTGCTTACCGCCCCCTTCGACAAGCTCAGGGCGAGCCTGCCGCCGCCCCCCGTTGCAGCCCTGCATCGTCTCCTCTTTTTTAAAGTTCCCTCCCCTCCCCCCGATAATAAAACATAGCCGTAACAAATTCGACCGGGAGCGCCGAAAAACCGGACTTTTGAAATTTATGACAAAAAACACCTGCAGGGGTGTGGGATTTATTAATTTTAGCGTGAAAAATACAACTACTATTCGGCACTGTGAGTATTCTTAGCGCAGAATTAACAACCAAATCATCAACAAAAGTAGAGAAGACTCCATGCTTCAGTGGTTTCGCAAACAGCCTGTAAATTCCACTGCCAGCGGCAACGGCGGGGATTTACACATTGCTTTGATCAGGAAATTGATCGATTTCCTGGCCAATCAAATTTCTTCCCCCAAGCGGGCAACCTCGATATTGTCACAGGTTGCACGTTTTAAAGAACTGCCCCCCACCTACCAGGAAAAGGAATTGCCTTCGCTATATCTGAAAATTGAAAATTACCTGGTGAATGAAGATCCGATGCAAAAATTCACCAAATCCCTGCTGCGCAAAACCCTGGCCTACCGCTACGAGCCGTTGATGGAATTGGAAAATTTTCGTTTGATCTTCGAGGAAGACCCCATTCAGGAGTTCCTCTTGAGCCAGGCTTTTCTCAAAGCGTTGATGCTAAAGACCGGGAACACTATTGCCAATGCAGATGAGAAGTTTCATAATTCCATGAGTGAGTGGATTTTCAACATTCCGGAAGTTTCGCACCTGAAGCTTCCATTTGACCTGAAAGAACCGCTCCCGGAAGCGCCCCGGGAGTGGATCCAACTCCTGGCAAAAATTTCCCAGAAAATTTACAATTACCTGGAACACCTGACCGGCACGGAAGAGGCGGCTTCCCTGTTTGAAAAGAGCTACCGGGAAATAGCCGAAACCTACCGGCCCCTGGAAACTTTTTACGTGGTGGTGCAGCTTCTGCCCAACAACCTGTTAGATGAGAATAAAATCGGCCTGCTCAGCGGGGAGCAAATCCGTAATGTGTTTCTCAACAAGGTTGCCCATCTCCAGAAAATCAACGAAGAGCTTTCCCGCAAAAACGGGGAGCTGCGAGAGACCCAAAACGAGCTGATGATTGCCCAGGATACCGCACTGGAGTCGGTGAAATTGCTCCACTCCGTGCTGGATACCGTGGGAGAAGGGATTGTGACGGCAGACTCCACCGGCAAAATCATCCTGGTAAACGAACGCATTCAACGCATGTTCGGTTATAAAGAAGAAGAGTTGGTAGGAAAGAATATCGAAGTTCTGATGCCGGAAAAATACCGCGAGCAACACCACAAGGGCATGAAGCGCTATCTCAAAACCCGGGAATCGCGGGCGTTGGGAGAGCGGCTGGTACTGGAGGGGTTGAAAAAGGAGCAGGACGTTTTTCCGCTGGAAATTCAAATCACCGAAACCCAGATCGGGGAGCAAGTTTATTTTACCGCGGCAATGAGCGACATTTCCGAAGACCTGAAAAGCGAATCGGAATTGAAGAAGACTTACCTGGACCTGCGTCTCTCCGAACAGCGCTATCGCAGCTTAATGGAAACCCTGCCGGACATCGTTTTTACACTCTCACTGGATGGTATTTTTACCTCTCTGAACCCGGCATTCGAAAAAGTTACCGGCTGGCCCAGGGAAGAATGGTTAGGCAAGCCGTTCACGCAGTTGGTGCACCCGGAAGACTCCATGCCGGCCCTGAAGGTTTTCCAGAAAGTGCTCCAGGGCTCTTCCACTTCACTTCCGCGGGTTCGCATCCGCCAGAGCTCCGGCCAGTTCGCCGAAGGGCAATTTTCCCTCACGCCTCAAATGCAGAATGATAAGATGATCGGCGCTTTGGGGGTAGCCCGCGGCAAAACCCCGGAAATAGACTCTTCCGAAGCCCTGCAACAAGCCGAGGACCGCTA
>WYBG01000398.1 GCA_011526015.1 Deltaproteobacteria bacterium
CCCCCCGGAAGTTGCGCTTCGGCCTTCCCCGCTCGGCGCGGTTAAATCGCTCCGCGGAAATTCGGAAAGTCTTACAAAATGGCGCCAAGCTCACCGGAAGTTCGATCAACCTCTTTTTCATGCCGGCAGAGCGGGGGCGGTTCGCGGTTGTAGTTCCGAAAAGAGTCGGCAATGCCGTCAAGCGCAACCGCATGAAACGGTTGGTTCGGGAAATATACCGTACTCACGCGGAATTATTTGCCAATAAACAGGTGGTTTTTTTCGTCAAAAGGTTCAACCGCCGTTATCATCGCATAGAAAAAGAAGTTGTTCAAATGCTGCCCCGGCAATGAGCGCCGGGGACTTCGATTTTTTTTATCAGGCGCGCGCTATTTTTCGATCATCTATCATGCGGCCGTTTCCGCCTTTCCCGTGCGTTTCAATCCATCATTAAGTAAGGAACAAGAATGGATAGCAGATCAGTAATTGGCTTCCTCTTAATTATTTTATTGACCTTTGTTTGGCTTTGGTACAGCCAGTCCCAAATGCCCCAGCGGCCGCCGGCGGATAGTACCGGCATCGAGCAGCCCGCCCAACCGGATACCGCCGGGATACCGGAAAAACCGGCCCCGGATTTATCGACCGCGAGGCGCCCCGCCGATCAACCGGCGGCTCCGCTTCCGTCCCCGGCCCCTTCGAGTATCCGCTCCAATTCCACGCAACGCATCATTACTATAGAATCCCCCCTGATGTTGGCCCAAATTTCCAATCGCGACGGCGGAAGGGTTACCGGTTGGACCCTCAAAAAATTTGATTATTACCGGGGAGGCCTGGTCGATCTGGTTTTCGAGGAAGCTTTTTCAACCATCGAAAAAAACGGCCTGGAAGTAGAATTCATGGACCGCGACGGCAAACCGGTGCGCTTGACCGATTTTACTATGTTTAGCGATTTTACCTGGAACTCCGTTAATCTGGATGAAAACACCCCCACCCGGGAAGTAGAGTTCTATCTTCCCATCGAGAACGGCAGAATTGTGAAGAAGTATATCTTCTACAATGATAAATATTCCTTCGATGTGATTATTCGCTTCGAGGGATTGCAAGACTATGTGGGGCCGCAACGCTGGTATTCCGTGAAATGGGAAAACGGCCTTCCCGCCACGGAAGAGAACATTGCCGAAGATTATGATTACGCGCGCGCCTATGCCTATCAGAACGGGGAATTGAATGAATACGACGTTTCCAAAGGAGAGAACAAACCGAAATTCCTCTCCGGCACCCGCACCGATTGGACCGCGATTCGCAACAAATACTTTTTGGCCGCTATCATTCCGCATCAACTGCAGGAATTGAACGTGGCGCTCTCCGGGTACGGATTTGAGCACGAAGATCATCTCATCAAAGCGTATTCCACCTCCCTGGGAGTCAATTTCCCCTCGCCGTTGACTGCACTGCACGCCGATACCTTTACGGTTTACCTGGGCCCGTTGGACTATGAAGTGGTAAAGCGCTACGACGCCAACCTGGAAAACCTGGTAATGAGCAAGGGATACGAGCAATACCTGCGCCCCATCAGCATCGCCATTTTGTGGGCTTTCAAGCGCCTGCACTCCCTCATCCCCAACTACGGCCTGGTGATCATCATTTTCTCGATCCTGATCAAGATCATTCTCCACCCGCTCACCAAAAAGAGCTACCAGTCGATGAGCGAAATGCAATTCGTGCAGCCGGAAATGGCCAAATTACGGGAAAAGTATAAAAGCGATCCCCAGCGGTTGAACCGCGAAATGATGAAACTCTACAAAGAGCACGGCATCAATCCCCTGGGAGGCTGTTTACCAACCCTGCTGCAAATGCCCTTGTTGTTTGCGCTGTTTATCGTTTTTCGCTCCACCATCCAGTTGCGCGGGGAGCCTTTCATGCTCTGGATTACGGATCTTTCCCGCCCGGACGCGCTTTTCCTGGGAGGAATCACCCTTCCTTTGATCGGCCAGAGCATTCACGTGCTGCCCTTCCTGATGGGCGCGACCATGATCTGGCAGTCCAAAATGACCATGACCGATCCCAAGCAGAAGGCCATGATCTATCTCATGCCGGTATTCATGATCTTCATCTTCTATTCACTGCCATCGGGGCTGAATCTTTACTATGCGGTTTTTAACCTGTTCAGCATGGCGCAGACGCATATGATCAAGAAAAAAATGCACCCCGGCAACGGCGAGAACGGAAAAATTGCCAAAGAGCCGGAGAAAGCGGTTCCCACCAAGAGCCGCGCACCCAGGGTTTCCAGAAAGAAGAAATAAACCGCCGGCTTGAGCAATAGCGTTGAATGAAATTTTTACCGGAGAACGATACCATTGTAGCGCTCTCTTCCCCGCTGGGAAAGGGCGCGATTGCGGTGGTGAGGGCCAGCGGCAGGCAGTGCCTGACGATCCTTAATCCTTTGCTGAAAAAAAAGCTTGCCCCTGCCGACGCCCGGCGGGCTTTATTTAATGAATTCTATAGTTCCTCCCCCGCCCAGATTATCGACCAGGTCGTCACTACCTACTTCAGGGAGCCTGCCTCCTACACCGGTGAAGACCTGGTGGAAATCAGTTGCCATTGCAACCCGTTGATCATCAACCGCATTATTGAAACACTCGTGCAGTCGGGGGCGCGCGTTGCCGAGCCGGGGGAATTCACCTTCCGGGCCTTTATGAATGGAAAGATGGACCTGTCCCAGGCGGAAGCGGTTGCGGAGATTATCAACGCTCGCACCCGGCAAAGCCTGGCGCAATCCATTCGCCACCTGGAAGGGAAGTTTTCGGAGCGGATTCACGAGATCAAAAATGATATTCTTACCTATCTTTCTCTGTTAGAGATCAACCTGGATTTTTCGGATGAAGGGATCGAGGTCTTACCCCTGGACCTTTTGCGGGAACGGATCGCGCAGACCATTCAGCGCGTGGAACTGTTGTTGCACAGCTACGATTACGGGCGGCTGCTCCAGGAAGGGATCAAGCTGGTGATCCTGGGAAAACCCAACGTGGGGAAATCCAGTTTGCTAAACGTGCTGGTGGAAAGAGAGCGGGCGATTGTGAGCGAGATTCCCGGCACCACCCGGGACTACATCGAAGCCAGCTTGGAGATAGACGGCCTGGCGGTGCAGGCGGTCGATACCGCGGGGATTCGCCAGACCGGGGACGCCGTCGAGGCGATTGGGGTAGAACGCGCCCTGGCGCTGCTGCCCTCCGCGGACCTCGCCCTGTGCCTGTTCGAGAGCCACCGCCCTCCCGGCCCGGACGATGGGGTATTGGTTGACATCGTGCGCGAACACCGGGAAGACGTTAAATTTGTATTGGTGTTAAACAAAGCCGACTTAGGCGTTGACCCGGGGGCGGAAAAGGCGCTGGAACCATTGGCGCTCCCGCTGGTTAATATCTCTGCTCGCACCCGCCAGGGGGTCGATGAGCTAAAAAAGGCGATCAAGAAGCAATTATTCGATGAGGAAAGCCTGGAGTCGGAAGAGATCGTGGTTACCGGCGCCCGCCATAAAGCCGCCCTGGAGCGAACCCGGGAAGCTTTGTTGAATGCCCTGGGGGCGGTGGAGCAGCGATCCACGGAAGAGATCATCGCGGTGGACGTCCGCCTGGCGCTGGATCGCCTGGGAGAAATTACCGGGGAGACGACCTCCGAAGACGTCTTAAACCACATATTTGCTAACTTTTGCATCGGCAAATAGCGTTTCACGTGAAACGAATCTTTTGGGGAGCGCCATATATACCAGGTTGACAGGTTCCCCCAAACCGGATAACACAAAACGAGGCGAAAGCCCTATGGATAGATTTGACGTGGTGGTTGCCGGGGGCGGCCACGCCGGCATCGAAGCGGCGCTGAGCGCCGCACGGCTCGGACTGAAAACCGCCCTGGTAACCTTGAAAATAGAGACGATCGGAAAGATGTCCTGCAACCCGGCCATCGGCGGGCTGGCCAAGGGGCACCTGGTGCGGGAGATCGACGCCCTGGGCGGGGAAATGGCCAAAATTATCGACGCGACCGGCATCCATTTCAAAATGCTGAATCTCTCCAAGGGGCCGGCGGTGTGGTCGCCCCGCGCCCAGGCGGATCGCATCGCTTACATGAAGGAAGCCCAACGGCGCGTTCTGGGGCAGGAGAATCTGCAAGTGATTGCCGGCTCGGTAAGCGGCCTGTTGGTCAAAAGCGGAAAAGTGGCCGGCGCCACCCTGCAAGAGGGGAGTATTCTGCCCTGCCGCGCGCTGGTGCTCACCTGCGGCACTTTCCTCAATGGCCGCATCCACATGGGATTGACCAACTTCGAGAGCGGCCGGGCCGGGGAGCAGGCGGTGAAAGGGCTGACCGAAGCTCTCACGGACCTGGGATTTGTCTCCGGGCGATTGAAGACCGGCACGCCGCCGCGGGTGCACATCAACAGTATCGATTTTAGCAGGGTGGAGGAGCAGGTTCCGGACCATCCCCCGGTCCCCTTTTCCTTCGAAACCGGGAAAATCGAACGCCGGCAGCTCAGTTGCTATATCACACATACCAACCAGGGCACTCACGACCTGCTCCGCACCGGCCTGGATCGCTCTCCCATGTTTACCGGGGTCATTAAAGCAGTGGGGCCGCGCTACTGCCCCTCTATCGAAGACAAGATCGTGCGCTTTGCCGACAAAGAACGGCACCAGATATTCCTGGAGCCGGAAGGCTTCGACAACCCGGAGGTTTACGTAAATGGATTCGCCACCAGTCTTCCGGCGGACGTTCAGGAAAAGGCCATTCGCACCGTGCCGGGCCTGGAAAACGCCCACCTTATTCGACTGGGCTACGCGGTAGAATATGATTTCCTTCCTTCCTACCAGCTTCATCCCACCCTGGAAACCCGGCTGGTGGAAAACCTCTATTTTGCCGGGCAGATCAACGGCACCTCAGGGTACGAAGAGGCCGCCGCCCAGGGAATCATGGCGGGAATCAACGCCGCCCAAAAATTGCGGGAGCGCCCCCCGGTGATTCTGGACCGCTCCGAGGCATATATTGGGGTTTTGATCGACGACCTGATCAACAAAACCATCCTGGAGCCTTATCGGATGTTCACTTCCCGGGCGGAATTCCGGTTGCTGTTGCGGCACGATAACGCCGATTTGAGATTGATGGAGATCGGGCACGAGATTGGCCTGGTGGGAGAGCGCGTTTACGAGAAAATGCTGCGCCGGAAAGCAGAAATCGAGGCGCTGGCGCGGAAAGTTCACACCACCTCGATCTCTCCCGAAGCCTTCAATCCCTATGCGGAAAACGCCGGCAGCGCCCCAATCGAAATTCCCACCCCCATGCTGCAACTGGTTCGCCGTCCCGAAATATCCCTGGGGGAATTGCTGGCCTTAATCCCGGCAGAATCGAACGGGGATTATTCCCCGGCGACGGTTGCAGAAGTGGAATTTGCCAGCAAATACGAGGGATTTTTGAAGCGCCAACAAGATCTGGTGGACAAATTCAAGCGCATGGAAAACACGGCCATTCCGGAATGGATCGACTACGACGCCATCCCTTCCCTCTCGACAGAAAGCCGGGGCATGTTGAAAAAAGTGCGGCCGCGCTCGCTGGGGCAGGCAGCGCGTATTTCCGGAGTGCGGAACAGCGATCTCACCATCCTGATGGTTTATATCGAAAAGGGGCGCTACCGGCAGGCGACCGTTTCACGTGAAACGGTCGCCTGAGAAGGCGAGAAGGGGGCAGAAGCGTTTCACGTGAAACAGTTGCGCGAGTTAGCTCTCTCGGATGCCGGCCTGCCCCTTGAGGGATACCCGATCCGGATGTGCAGCCGGCATCCGGTCTCATCAAAAATGGGGCGGTTGGTTTAATCTTGCGTTTGAAATGGTTCAAAACAGAACCTGCATCTGCATGCGAATCTCTTTCCGGCGATTTCCCAGCACCATATCCAAACCGCTTCCGAGGGTCTCCTCATCCGGGTAATAGATTTCCCGGTACTTCAGGGCAAAGCGCCAGCGGCTGGAAAGGTGATACCGCAGCAGCAAAAACCACTTGAGACCCCGTTCGTTTAGCAGCACATTCCGAAAACTTCCCGGAAGATCCGTCTCGTATTCATAGATGCGATAATCATACGCCGGTATATCGAACTGGCTCCAGCGAACCTGTAACAGCAGGTTCCTTCTCACGCGAAAGCGAATATCCTGGTAGAATGACACGCCGTGATTCTTCTCGGCATTGAACGAAGGCGATACCCAACTGAGCTCTACCCGGTGGCTGATGCGCAGGTTTTGAGAAAAATCCGTCTCCACCTGGAAACGGGCGGCCCGGGTAACCTGCTCCAGGTTGGCAAATTTCCGGGAAGGAGTTACGGCACTGGCGCGGCGCGCGCGCCCGGTAAACCTCGCACTAATCCAGGATCGGTCGATCTTTTGTCGCAACTGGAATTGCTGCGCCCGCTTTAAAAATTTAAACTCGTCGATGGCGCGGGCCGGGCGAGAGGCATGGAAATAGCCCGCAATCTCGGTTGTTGAGGAAATCCGGGCGTACAGGGTCATAAAATATCCCAACCCATTGGCCGGCGGTTCGGAGATGCCGCCAAATCCCCGGCCATGCAAAGCCCAATACTCTGGATGATAATAATATGCCAATGCCCCGTAGCTGAGGCCGGGACGAGGGATGTGGATCAGTAGGGTCTGTTGAATGGCGGGGAATTTCCCATCTAATAAAACGGCTTCGCCGCCGAGCCGCAGAGATTCCTTCCCCATAAAATAAAATCCGGACAAGTAAGTAAATTCATTCCGGAAGCTCCCGGCGGCGGAGATGACGGGCAGGGAAAAGCGGTTTTGTGCTGCCTGCACCCCCGCCTGGCCGCTTCCAAAATCCGCCGTCACTCCCCCACCCAGGAGGCGCTCCCGGACAAGATCGCGTTTATCTATTTCGGTGTGAGTGCGATGGTATCCGGAAGTGTAAAAAGAGCGCACGGTCAAAGAATCCGGAGAAAGCGTCGCATCTATGGCATGGTTCGAATAAAGCAGGTTCAGGGAGAGTCTTCCGGAGAAAGCCCAATGCCACATCGCTCCACGAAGAAAAGCGTTCTCGTCCGCCGCAAGATGGGGAGCCCAACGCAGGGGGCTGGCTGCAAGAGGCTGGGTGTTTCCCAACGCTGCCGGCGATCCGTAAGGACTGCTGAAAACCAGCCTCTGCCCGCTTTCCAGGTTGAAATCTCCTGCCAGAATATGCGATTTTGCTTTTACCCAATGGTACGCAATATGAAAGGCCCCGTAATCAAACCAGTTTGATTCACCGGAATCCTTCTCCCAGGTCAGGCCGGCCTGGAAAACCGGGCTGGGCCTCCAGCGCAGGCGATGATACAAATAAAACGGGTTTTGGTAGGAATTTGCCCTGGATGGCTCTCCATACCCCCGAACGGTATGAAGCGGGCGCCCCAATTGAACGCGATAATCGACCAACGGGCGGGAGGCGGGGGCGCTGCGCAAGCGTACCAGGGGCAAGATTGCCAACAACAACTCTTCTGTCATTCCCGGAACCTCAAGCAAATCGCGCTGGTTTTGATAACGCCCATTCTGATTGCGGAAGCGAACGATCTGGCGAGCCGTCTCCTGGTCCAGGAAAGGAATCCGGAGCAGATCCCGAATGGTGGCGGCATTGATATTGATGGGATCATCTTCCAGGTCTTTCAACACCTGGAGAAAATCGGTTTGCCCGATCTCTTCGCTCTCATATTCCTCCAGAATGCGCTCATAGACAATTTCTTCCGGGCTTTCTTCCGGGGCTTCTTTCTGGGAATAAAGAAGCGCCGTTCCCAGGGAAAGCAATATCCCCGCGAATCGTCCCAAAATCAAAATTGCAGGGGTAGTATGGTTGGGGGCTGCCATCTCTTCTCTCCTGACTCGCTTAAATTCAAACCCATGCGACCGTAACGGCAAATGGTTCACCCGGTGAATTTTTGCCGGAAAACGGGTGAATGGCCAAACGAAAGCAGCTACACTTGGGGAGCTTCCTTGCAGAGAGAATTCCTTAGAGAAAGGTAGAATCTTTCAGCGTTTGTTAACCGATCTCTTCAGGAGAGAAGGAACCGTAAGCGATAGCGCGATTCAGAGTCGTCGTCAGATGCGTCAGAGAGAAAAAAGGTCTGGCGATTAAGATAAGGATAAAACGATAATTTGCAAGCCCGGAACGACAAATCCGGGGAATTCGGCAAACCTACAAAGCACGGGGATTATGTCACCCCCGGGGCAAACAATGCAGCGCCATAAATAAACAGGCAAGTTAAGTATAAACAAAATCTTCCATCGTTTCTTGCCGGCGGATAATTTTTTTAAAAACAACCTTTCGCTACCGTGCACTTTTTTAAAGTGAAGCTGATTATACCGTTTTCTGTTGGTTGTCTGGATTGTCTCGGTTTTTTGTTGAACTCCTTCGGAGTTCTGAGCAGTCAGGGTAGATTGATTTGACTACAAATGTCTAATCCCTCCGGGATTGCAGGA
>WYBG01000399.1 GCA_011526015.1 Deltaproteobacteria bacterium
GGCGGCGGGGGTACCTTCCGGCGCGATCCCGTTAATGATCATTGTGTTGGGAATGGTCGGGGTGCCGGCGGAGGGAATTGCCATTATCCTGGGGGTGGACCGGATTTTAGATATGTGCCGCACGGTGTTGAACGTGACCGGGGATATTACCTGCGCCGCGTACATCGCCCGCACGGAAGGGGTGGAATTGAAACAGTAGAAGGGGCAGAGGCAGTAAGCAGGGGGGAGCAGGCGAAGTTGCCAAACTGTCTACTGCCTACTGCTTACTGTAACCTGCCGCCTGCCTTAAGACCCTCTCAAGCCGCGTTTTTGATCAACGCGAGCAGGAAGTTCCAGAACCGCTCCACGGTGTCGATATGAATTTTCTCATCCGGGGAGTGCACTCCTTCCAGGGTAGGGCCGAAGGAGAGCATGTCCATGCCGGGGTATTTCTCGCCGATGATCCCGCACTCCAGGCCGGCGTGGATCGCCTTCACTTCCGGTTTTTTACCGTACAGGGATTTGTAAGTGGCGATGGCCTTTTTCAAGACCGGGGAATCGAGGTTGGGCTTCCAGCCCGGGTAGCCGTCGCTTTGCACTACTTCCGCGCCGCCTAATTCGAAAATGTTGCGCACCGTCTGGCAGATCTCGTCTAACTCCGAGGCCACGGAGCTGCGCTGGCTGGTCGCCAGGGAGATCGCTTTCTTGCCGGTATTGATCACCGCCACGTTGGTGGAGGTTTCTACCAGCCAGGAAATCTCCGCGCTCATCTTGATCACCCCGTGCGGAAGTCCGGAAATGGCCTGGGCAATCTTCTTCTGCTGCGATTTTTTGATAACCTTCCCCTTTTTCACTCCCTTTGCCGCTGCCGCAGTAATGCGCAAATCCGGCTCCACGCTGGCCAACTCCGCTTTGATGGTTTCATGGTATTGCGCCGCCGTCTCGAGCGCCTCTTGCAGCTTCTTTTGGGGAACGAACAGCAGCGCCTCGCACTCCCGCGGGATGGCGTTGCGCTTGTTGCCCCCCTCGATGCGCGACAGGCGCGCGCCCAGGTTCCCCAGGGCAATCAGCACCCGGTTCATGATTTTGATGGCGTTGCCGCGGCCTTTGTCGATCTCCAAACCGGAATGCCCGCCTCGCAAGCCGGCGACATTCACCTGCACGGCCACCGAATTTGCCGGAGCGTCCTCGAAATCCACTTCCCAGTTTCCGGTGGTGTCCCGCCCGCCGGAGCAGCCCACGTAGAGCGCCCCTTCTTCTTCCGAGTCGAGGTTGATGAGGGTTTTGCTCTCTAAAAAACCGGGCTGCAGGTTGTTCGCCCCGGTCAGGCCGGTTTCTTCGTCCACCGTGAAGAGGAATTCCAGGGGGCCGTGCTCCAGTTTTTTGTCTTCCATAATGGCTAAGTTGGCGGCCACGGCAATGCCGTTATCCGCCCCCAGGGTGGTTCCGTCGGCCATCAGCAGGTTGCCCTTGCGCACCAATTCGATGGGGTCTTTGGTGAAGTCGTGTTTCTTGTCGGTGTTTTTCTCGCAGACCATGTCCAGGTGACCTTGCAGGCAAATGCGGGGGGCGCGTTCCCGCCCCGGGGAGGCGGGTTTTCTCACCACCACGTTGCCAAAACGATCCTGCTTCGCTTCCAGGCCCATGCGTTTGGCGGTTTCGAGCACGTATTTGGAAATCGCGGTCTCGTTTTTGGAACCGCGGGGAATGCGGGAAATTTCCGCAAAATAGTACCACACCCGTTCGGGCTTCAATCCTGCAATCGCTTTTGACATCGTCAGTCTCCTTTCCGTTGGTTTCAATGTGGAAAATACTAAGGAAAAAATGGATGAGAAAGGGTTTTGAGAATTTGGCGTTAAAGTGCGTAGGTGTTTAGGTGTTTTAGTAACTTGCGCGCCTGAATACTAACACTACTCCCCCAAAACAAACTGCAGCAGCCGCACCGCGTTGGCTTTGGCGTTTTCCCCGGTCTCCAGCGCCGGGCCGCTGCAGGATGGGCAGCCGGATTCGCATTCGCAGCGCTTTACCTGCTCTAATGCGCCGCGCAGGGAGGGTTCGGGATCGTTGAACAGCTTGAAGCTCAGCCCCACGCCGCCGGGATAGTTGTCATACAAATACACCGTGGGCTTCTCGGAAAATGGAGAGCGCACCATCGGCGCGGCGCGCAGGTCCGCGGGGTCGCACATCAAATACACCGGGGCGATGTGGTGCAGCAGGTTGGCGACCGCCTGCAGGGCGCTGCTCAGGTCGCTGGCGGGCAGGGAGAGGAGCGCGGCAATGTCCGCGGGAAATTCCAGCCAGGCGGCAGTGGTGGCCATTTCCTGCTCCGGCAGGTACACCCGCCCGGCGCCCACGTTCTCGTGGGTAAAGAGCTTGATCTTTTTATACCCGGTGGTCACATTGTTGACGTTGATCTCGCCGTAAGCCAGCCCGATCCCCCCATAGGGTTTTTCTTCGTCCACGTTCAGCACTTTGATGTCGGTTTTGGTGATGGCGTCGGTGTAGTAATCCACCTCCACCTGGCGCACGTAGGCTTTCTTGCGCTCCCAATCCAGCGTATCCACGTGATACTGGCGGCTCTCGTGCATGTAAATGGCCTCCTGGTGCACTAACATCTGGGCGCTGAAGAGATCCGTCTCCCCGATCACTCGCTCCTCGTCCGTGGCGTCGATGATCACCACATTGTCCGGGGAGGCGCTGCGCAGGCTCACTTCTTCGGCGGGATAGATCTCGCTCATCCAGTGGTATCTTCCCCCGGATTTGTGCAGCACCTTGTTATCCGTCAGGTAGTCGAGAATCTCCCGGGTGGCCACGGGGCTGAAAGTTTCATCCTCCAGGAA
>WYBG01000400.1 GCA_011526015.1 Deltaproteobacteria bacterium
CAACTTCAACTTAAGCTGCGCTGAAAATGAAACTGCTCGATATTAAAAAGAAGAAGGTGGGTCTCAACATCACCCCCTTGATCGACGTGCTCTTTATCCTGATCATTTTTTTTACCGTCTCCTCCACCTTTATGGAGCAGCCGGGCATCAAGCTGGAGTTGCCTAAAGCGGTAACTTCCGAGGCCCAGCAGCTTGAAAAAGCGGTGCTCTATATTTCCCCGGAGTCGAAACTGTTTTTCCTCGACCAGGAGGTCAGCCTGGAGGGCCTCCCGGAATTGCTGAGAAACAGCATGACCGGCCGCAGCGAGAAAAGCCTGATCATTACCGCGGACAAAGAGGTGCATCACGGCCTGGTGGTCAAGGTAATGGACATCGCCCGCTCCAACGGGGTGCTGAAACTGGTAATTTCCACCGAGCCGGAGGGGAAGTGAGTGGAAAGTGAAAAATGTAAAGTGTAAAATGTAAAGTGAAAAATATGCCTGAAGCGAGCCTTACGACAAGCCCAGGGTAAACACTGCCGGGCCGTCAGGGCTGTTCAGTTCTAAAGGGTTAAGCTGTTTCATCAAGATGAATAGCCACGAGATTTATCTCGTGGACAAAAAAAGCCCTCCATTTAAATGGGCTTTAGCTCCTAAATTGTAAGGGCTGAAGACTATTGGGGTTAAAACCCCATTCATTTTTGATTTTCCTTTTCCATGAGCTGAAGCTTGTGGCTATTCAATAATTTATAGAACTGAACAGCCCTGGCCGAACCGTCGAAGGGTACAAAGTGCAGGCAGAGCAGGTCCCCAAATGACCATAAATGACCAAAAATGACGCGCGCAGCGCAAATGACGCGAAGCCAATGACAGCGAAGCCAATGACCATAAATGACCGCGAAGCGGTTTTCGCCCCGGAGATTGGCCACCCGGAAATTCAGGAGCGCATTCTAAGCGGGTATCGCCAGAACCGCCTGCCCCACGCCCTGATGTTCTATGGGCCGGAGGGCTGCGGAAAGGATGCCCTCGCCATTGCGGTGGCCCAGTTGGTCAACTGCGCCCCGCCGGGCGGGCAAATCGACCGCGCCTCGGCGCAATATTTGAAAATTGCCCATTTACAGCACCCGGATCTCAAATTCATTTTCCCCACTCCTTCCAAAACCAACCTGAAAGACGATGAATTGTTGGAAGCGCTGCGGGAAAAAGCCCGCAACCCCTATCGCCGGATCTTGTTTCCCAACAAAAATGTGTTCATCGGAATCGACACCGTGCGGGAGTTGAAGCAGGAAGCGCGCTACAAAGTGTACGAGGGTCAAAAAAAGGTTTTCATCATCTCCGAAGCCGACCAGATGCGGGTGGAAGCGGCCAACGCCCTGCTCAAACTGCTGGAAGAGCCGCCAGATAACCTGATGCTGGTCTTAACCACCTCAAATATTTATAAAATTCTGCCGACTATTAAATCTCGCTGCCAGTTGTTCCGTTTCAGCCCCCTGCCGGAGGAGCGAATCCGCGACCTGGTGGAAAAATATGCCGGCCCGGTTAACCCGGCTAAGCTTTCCCTGGTGGCGCGCCTGGCCGGCTATAACATGAAACGGATTTTCGATTTTCTGGAAAAAGACGTGATCGCGGTTCGCGACCAGGCCATCGAATTTCTGCGCAAGACCTGGTCCATTCATAAATCGCAGGAGCTTTTGGAAATCCTGGAGCCAATCGCCTCCGGCAAAGACCGGGAGGAGGCCCGCCTGCTGTTGTGGTTTCTGTTGCTGTGGTTCCAGGACATTCTGCACCTGCAAAAAGGCGCGGCGGAATCCGCGGAACTGTTGAACCTCGACCAAAAAGTCGCGCTGGAGAAGTTTCTATCATATATCCCCGGGGCGGATATCGCCGGGATCGTGTGGGAAATCGAAGCCGCCTTAAAAGACCTGGACGACGCCAGGAATTATAATCCGTTGTTGATTTTGAGTACCCTGGCTATTAAACTTAATAAAAAAATCACGAAGCAATGAAAAGCGGGGTGGTCATGGAAGTATGTGATGTCAAGATCGAAAAACCGGCGCAAGTTGCGGCGTTAGATATAGTGGAAGTCGCCTTCAAGGCGGGGCGAATCGGGATATTTGCCAATCCTGCCCGGGTGGAAATAAAGCCGGAGATGCTTATCGTCGTGGAGGCGGACAAAGGATTCGACCTGGGGAAAGTGCTGCAAATCGGGCGTATCGGCCCCGGTTACCAGAGCGACGAAGTTCTGAAGAACGTGGTGCGCATTGCTACGGAAGCGGATTTGCATAAACAGGAAGAGAACTACCGGCTGGAAGAAAAGGCGCTGCGTATCTGCAAGGAAAAAATCCTCCATCACCACCTGAACATGAACCTGGTGGATACGGAATACCAGTGGGACCACAATAAGCTCACGTTTTATTTCACTTCCGATGAGCGGGTGGATTTCCGCAAATTGGTGCGCGACCTCGCCGCCAAATTTCGCACCCGCATCGAGCTGCGGCAGATCGGGGTGCGCGACGCCGCCCGGCACGTGGGCGGTTACGGCGCTTGCGGCTGCCAGCTTTGCTGCACCGTGTTCCTCAAAAAGTTCGAGAACATCACCACCCAGTATATAAAAGACCAGTTGATCCCCATGAATCCCTCCCGCCTGACCGGCACTTGCGGACGGTTGAAATGCTGCCTGGCATTTGAAAACGATTACTATTTGCAGGAACTGGACAAATATCCCCAACTGGACGAGGAAGTCGAGACTCCTAACGGCCCCGGCGTGGTGGAAAAGATCGACATCTTCAACGGGATGGTGTACGTGCGCTTCCCCAACAGCGATATTGAAAAGTTCGCCATTAACGAATTGCAATTGGTAACAATGGAATAGAGCGGGAAAATTTACGTCTTACGCATTACGTTTTACGCAGAAGCTATACTTAAAACGTAATGCGTAAGTGTTTTTAAAGGCTTGATTTTCCCGAAGCATATCCGATAATAGCATTTTCCGAATTGCAGAAAGCTGAGTTCAGCGGGGTTATGCGGCTCAGCTTTTCTTTTTGCGGGGAGAATTTCGGCCACGAATTTCACGAATTACACGAATGGATGTAGAGAGTGTATGAACCGGATTGCATTGGTTCCGGCTTAGCTCTTCATCCCCCACCGGCGGGGAATTGCGGAGAGAAACCGGCGGGGTAAGTCCCCGGTGATATACCTGAAATAGATTTTCAACCAGCAATACCGGTAAGTATGCGCTTAATCGTGGTTGAGATGAAAGCGCAAAACTCAGCAACCAACTCGTTCCAAAACTCCTGTTTTGGAACGCAATAATCGTGGAAACTCTGTTTCCGGCCACAAAAAGCGCAGTATTCGCACGCGAAACTGGAGTTTCGCGTGCAATTACGTTCCCAAAGAGACTTTGGGACCGAGGTTTCGCGGACTTTGTCACCGACCACGTTTAAGCGCACACTTACCGCAATACCATATTGTCGAAGAATTCGTGTAATTCGTGTAATTCGTGGTTCAAAGATAAAATCGAGGTGCTAACCTTGCCGAAAAAAGAACGCTATATGATCACCAGCGCCCTGCCTTACGCCAACGGGCCTATTCACCTGGGGCACCTGGCCGGCGCGTATCTGCCGGGAGATATTTTTGCCCGCTACTGCCGCTTGAAACAGCGCGATACCCTGTATATCTGCGGCTCCGACGAGCACGGGGTGCCGATTATGCTGCGCGCCCGCGCCGAAGGGGTTACCCCCCAGGAGATCGTGGATCGCTTCCATGCCATCATCGAAAAGAGCTTCCGCAAGGTGGGAATGTCGTTTGATTATTACGGGCGCACCTCCTCCCCGGTACATCACCAGACCAGCCAGGAATTCTTCCGAACCCTGGCAAAAAAAGGGGTATTCGTGCTGAAAACCGACCAGCAGCTCTATGATCCCCAGGCGAAGATGTTCCTGGCCGACCGTTTTATCCGCGGCGCCTGCCCGGTGTGCAGCTACGAAGACGCCTACGGCGACCAGTGCGAGCGCTGCGGCACTTCCCTCAGCCCCGCGGATTTGATCAATCCCCGCAGCGCCATCACCAACGCCCCGCCGGTATTGAAGGAGACCACCCACTGGTATCTTCCCCTGGCGGATTTTCAGCCCCGCTTGCAAGAGTGGATCGCCGGCCACCCGGAATGGCGTTCCAACGTGTTAGGGCAAATTCAGAGCTGGTTCAAGGATGGCCTGAAAGACCGCGCGGTTACCCGAGACCTGCCCTGGGGCGTGCCGCTGCCGGAAGACGTGGCGAAAAAAGCCGGCGTAGATACCGCCGGCAAGGTGCTCTACGTCTGGTTCGACGCCCCCATCGGCTACATTTCCGCTACTAAAGAGTGGGCGATGGCGCAGGGCGACCCGGATGGCTGGAAACCCTACTGGCAGGATAAAGATAGCAAACTGATCCACTTCATCGGCAAGGATAACATCGTTTTCCACTGCCTGATCTTCCCGGCCATGCTGATGGCGCACGGGGATTACGTGCTGCCGGAGAACGTGCCCTCCAATGAATTTCTGAACTTAGAGGGCAACAAGCTCTCCACCAGCCGCAATTACGCGGTGTGGCTGGACGAGTACCTGGAAAAATTCGAGCCGGATTCCCTGCGCTACGCCCTGGCGATCAACATGCCGGAGACCCGCGACGCGGATTTCTCCTGGCAGGAGTTCCAGGCCCGGCACAACAATGAGCTGGCGGATATCTTAGGTAATTTCGTGAACCGGGTGTTTACGTTCATAGAGAAGTATTTCAACGGAACCATTCCCCCCCGGGGGGCCGCCGACGATTTGGACCGCGAGCTGATCAACGCCATCGCGGCGGCGCGCGACGGGGTGGGAGAGGCGCTGGATCAATTTCAATTCAAAGAAGCGATCAAACGGATGATGGACCTGGCGCGCTTCGCCAACAAATATTTCAACGACAAGGAACCCTGGAAAACCCGCAAAGCCGCCCCGGAAACCTGCGCCGCTACGCTGAACCTCTGCGCCCAGACCGCCTGCGCTCTGGCGGTGCTGATGAATCCCTTCCTGCCCTTCACCTCCCGCAAAATCTGGAAGATGCTGCAGCTTGCCGGGGAGCCGGAGCAGGCGTTTTGGGATGAAGCGGCCATTCTTCCCCTGGCCGGGGGGCACCAGTTAGGCAAGTTGGAGATTCTATTCCAAAAAATAGAAGATAAAGCGATCAAGGCAGAGGTGGAGCGATTGCGAGCGGTTCAAGAGCAAATGAAAAAGGAGAAAGCGTTGACCCGGCAAGAATACATTACTATCGACGATTTCCGCAAGATCGACCTGCGCACCGCCCGGGTGACCGCTGCGGAGGCCATTCCCGGGGCCAAAAAACTGCTGAAGCTGCAAATCGACCTGGGCAGCGAAAAACGGCAGTTGGTAGCCGGGGTGGCGGAGCACTACCAACCGGAGGATCTGGTGGACAAGACGATCATCGTGGTTGCCAACCTGCAACCGGCCACCATCCGCGGAATCGAATCCCAGGGAATGCTGTTAGCCGCGGAGAGCGAAGGCCGGCTCATCCTGCTGACCACGGATCAGGGAGCGCCGCCGGGGAAGAAGGTGTCGTA
>WYBG01000401.1 GCA_011526015.1 Deltaproteobacteria bacterium
CCCATGCCGCGCCGGAGCGTCTATCCCCTTGAGTACACCGCGATTGGGGGTATCAAAGCCGAACTCAAAGAACTGGCCGTTCCGGCAGGCTCGCCGGTGGTGGGCAAAACTATTGTTGAGTTGGGGCTTCCGGCCGGATTTCTCATCGTGCTGATCGATAGAGACGGAGAGTTTATCCTGCCGGGCGGCGGAACCACCCTGCTGGCCAACGACCGGTTGTTGGTATTAGCGGAAAAAGAGACCTTCGAGCAGGTTCGGGCGCAAATCAGCGCTGAAGGTTGAATAACGGGGAACGGGTTTCCCGCCGGGGCGGTTCGTGAACCGCCCCCGCGACGTTTTTAATTCGTGAAATTAGTGCAATTCGTGGTTGAAACCGTTATTTCTCCGCCATAAACGGGTAGCGCCAGTCCTTCGGCGGCGACAGGGTTTCCTTGATGGTGCGGGCGGTCATCCAGCGCAGCAGGTTCATGGCACTGCCGGCTTTGTCGTTGGTGCCGGAAGCGCGCCCCCCGCCAAAGGGCTGCTGCCCGACTACCGCGCCGGTGGGCTTGTCGTTGATGTAGAAATTCCCCGCGGCGTTGCGCAGGGCGTCGGAAATCTTGACAATTGCGGCGCGATCCTGCGCGAACACCGCGCCGGTAAGCGCGTAGGGCGAGGTGCTATCGCACAGTTCCAAAGCCTCATCTAATTTGCTGTCCTCGTACACGTAGATGGTCATCACCGGCCCGAAAATCTCTTCTTCCATGCTCTTGAATTTGGGATTGCTGGCGACGATGGTAGTCGGCTGGATGAACCAGCCCTTCTTGTCGTCATATTCCCCGCCGGTGATGATTTCCGCTTCCTTCGATTTCTTTGCATGGTCGATGTAGGCGGTAATGCTCTCGAAAGCGCCTTTATCGATCACCGCTCCCATAAAGTTGCTGAAATCCTCCGGGTCGCCCATCTTGATTTTCTTCACTTCCGCCACGTATTTCTCCTTGAACCTCGGCCAGATGGATTGGGGAACGTACATCCGGGAAGCGGCGGAGCATTTCTGGCCCTGGTATTCGAACGCCCCCCGCAGCGCCGCGACCACCAGGGCGTCAATATCTGCGGAATTGTGCGCGAAGATAAAATCCTTCCCCCCGGTTTCCCCCACGATGCGCAGGTAATATTTCATTTTAGAAATATTCTCTCCGATGGTTTTCCACATATCCTGGAACACTGCGGTGGAGCCGGTGAAGTGAATGCCGGCCAGGTGGGGGCTGTTCATCACCGGGTTGCCCACCTGTCCGCCGGAGCCGGGCACGAAGTTGATCACTCCATCGGGCAGGCCCGCTTCTTGCAGCAATCTCATAATATGGTACGCGGAATAGACCGCGCTGGAGGCCGGTTTCCACAAGGTTACGCAACCGACCATGGCCGGGGCGGTGGGCAGGTTGCCGCCGATAGAGGTGAAATTGAACGGGGTCACCGCAAACACAAACCCCTCCAGGGCGCGGTATTCCAGGCGGTTCCACACCCCGGTGGGCGAATAGGGCTGGTCGCCCATGAGCTGCGCCATATAGTAAGCGTTGAAACGCCAGAAATCGATCAGCTCGCAGGCGGAATCGATTTCCGCCTGGAACGCGGTTTTCGACTGTCCCAGCATGGTGGCGGCGTTGAGAGTGGAGCGCCAGGGGCCGGCCAGCAGTTCCGCGGCTTTCAAAAAGATCGAGACGCGGTGCTCCCAGGGCATTTCCGCCCAGGTTTTGCGGGCTTTCAGGGCCGCTTCGATGGCCATGTTTACTTCTTTTTCCCCGGCTTTATGGTACACGCCCAATTTTACGGAGTGGTCGTGGGGCACCAGCAGGTCGGCGGTTTTGCCGCTGCGAACTTCCTTTTCCCCGATGATCAGGGGCGCTTCGATCTGGCGGGATTTCATTTCCTTGAGTTTCGCTTTCAGGGCCGCTCGTTCCGGCGAGCCCGGGGCGTAGGACAATATCGGTTCATTGATGGGGTGAGGGACTTTGAAATACGCGTTGGACATGAGTGGGCCTCCATTGGTAAAGGTGAGTAAGGGTTAGTTTAAACTTTGTCAGGCGTTTATTAAGACTTTTTGGCATCCTGATCGCGTTCAAAAAGCTTTAACTGGGGATAATGCTTCTGATTGGGTGCGCCTGAATGTTTCTTTTCGGTCATGCCGGTTGTTCGCGCTGCGGCGCAGGCTTCACCCCAATCGATGAAGTACTGGTCAAAATATTCAATCGGATATTCACTATGTAATCGAACCTCTTCGCGCGATGGAATTTTACCTAATTTCTGAAAAATCTTCTTTATCTCAAGCTGAAGGATCTTTTTGCTTACTTTGTATTTTTGTTTAGGGAGTCTTTTTACCCGGCTGTTTTTGGCGTTTGGCACCTTTTCATTTTTTCTGAACGGATCGATACCGGAGCGCAGTTCTAAATGCCTGTTCTTAGAAATTCCGTAATAATAGGACGAGATTTCGATACCGATGAATTTCCGGTTGAGTTTTTCAGCAGCCAATGAAGTGGTGCCGACGCCGTTGAAGGGGTCTAAAACTATCTCCCCTTCGTTAGTAAACAATGAAATTAATCGATACATCAGGCGCGGAGGCAGTTGAGTAGGATGGTCAACTCTTTTGCTGTTATGCTTAAGCCTGTGGATGTCCCACCAGAGATTGGTTATATGTTCCTGGTCTTGAATTCCGGCTTTTTTACGAGATTGAATGCAGGAAGAGCGCAGACAGTAATCGTCCTTTAGAGTCAGCAATGAATCCAGTTCCAATGGAGAGTGTGAATCCCTGGTCAGGCCGGGTAAAGGGCTGGCAGATCCTTTTGAAAACGTTAAAAGTGCATAATGGGCGGGCATTATAAGCCTTACCGGAAGGCTTAAACCATCCCAAACGATCCAATTATAAAAAGCCATTATTTTTGTCAAATACGAATAATGCCGGATCGCCCAGAGAGGAATATTCAATATACAACAAAACCTTCCGGGTTTTAAAACCCTGGCAAGCTCTGAAAGCCATAAATCACACCAGTCAAAATATTCCTTTAGATCAAGGGAATCATCCCAGTTGTCATACTTTTTGGCGATGTTATAGGGAGGATCGGCAAAACAAAAATCAATGCTTTCGGATGGAATTTCTCGCAGCGCTAAAAGACAATCTTGATGAATTAGTTTGGATTCCCGGGCAATTTCATGATTATTATTCTTGAATAAATTATCATAGATATTGGGGGGTTCGTTGACAGAGAAAACCGCATTGGAAATATTTCTTAGATCTACAACTTTTAATACTTTATGAGGCAAAATTCCAAACATATCCTGCAATCGCTGAGTGATTTGTTCCGGAAACTCATTTAATTTATAGCTGATGTCTCTCCAAATATCAGACATCAACGTTCCATACTCATGGTACAGGTGCTTTTTACCGCCATAATCTTTTGTAGTTCGCTCACAAAAGGGGCAATAAGTATAGGATACTCTCGTTCTGGTATGTTTTAATGAATCGGAATATTTGCTAAGCACAAGAAGGGCTGCGTGATTTGAAGGAAGAGCACCCGGGGTTGAAACAGGGGAATCCAGTTTGATGACAACCCATAATTGAAACTTCAGATACGGCTTAAGCTGCAAATAAATTTCTGCCGCCTGCCCAGGAGAGGTAAGTATGGTTAATACGCTGTCGTCTTTTAATCTTTGGGCTAAGTCAACAAGATATGGGATTGCTTCATTCTTAATCTTTGCATTATTTTGATGGGTAAGGTATGGCAATAGTAAACACCATACTTCCGCTTCAGCGGATTCAATGCTCTTTAATTCTGAATGACTTTTTAGATTGAAGATCAAGCGCTCTAAAGGCCGGGTATTTTCACTTAAATGAGCCATTGATCAAACACCATCGTTTTCAAATTGTAGCAGAAAATCTGCTAATTTGTTTAAATCATCTTGTCGAAAAGTGACGGTGCAATCACTAAATTGCATGATCGTTGAGAGCGCGGATTTGCGTTTGAAGTTTCCTGCCCCGTCAATCACATAGGCAATCTTGTGTCCGCCATTTTTTATTTTCAGGTATCGTGAACGGGCCTGGCCGGCTTTTCTTTCAATGGTACTATTGGTGGTAACCTGGAAGCTGACCTCTATAGCGCAATATTTTAGATTGGGTGAGACTGCGACAATATCAAAGCCAACCGGCGTTCGACCATCATTCTGGCTGATACCGGGAATATGTTTTGAGGTGAAATCCCAATCAGGCAACTTGTTGATCAAATATTCCTTTACATATTCCTGGGCTAATTGACCCATCATATTTGCTTTGGCGCCGCCAGTTATTCTACTTACCCATATATATCTCTGGCGAACGAAGAGATCAAGTTCTTCTTTCTTGCCTAATAAAGTTCCTATGATACAGCGTTCATAGATTTCCTGTGGTAAATTCTCCGCGGTGCAAAGCCCCCCATACAAGAGAAGCATACTTACGTCTTCGATAAGCGGGGTTAACGGTTGGGGGTTGACGATATTTTCCCCATCAACGTATAAATTCTTATTGTTCCAACTCCTTCCATCAAAAAAACTTTGAAAAGAATAGATGTACGAATTTCCCTCCCAGGTAAATTCCATTTGTGGCTCCATTAAGCTCGATTCCAGTTCATTCTTAAATCGTTCCAATCTTTCTCCCCCAATGTCCGACAGCACCATTAGATGCTTTAGAAAAAGATTTGCCGGAAGGCTTCTGGAATTTTGCAAAATGTTCTTCCACGCGATCGGATTTGCATCGGATATGTTGAGTAAGCTGATAAATTTATCCTGGGATTCTAAAAGCGCAGGAATGATGCTGGCTGCTTTTTCCTTCTCTGACAATGCTACAGGCCAGAATTTCAAGCCTTGTTTTTCTAAGGTTTTGTAATCGCCCATACCGGAAATCATTCTTTACGCAAGTGTCTAATTCGCAGCGTGAGTAAGCACCTCGGTTATCCATGATTCCACATTTTTCCCGGATTTTTCAGCCGCCAGGATAATTTTTTTATGCTGATCGGGAGAAAGGTGAATCGTAAAACGGCCGCTGAAGGGCTTATCCGGTTCTTCACCGCGTTCGGCGCAGAAAGCTAAATAATCTTCCACGGAATCGTGGAATGCTTTTTTAAGCTCGCCAACAGATTGGCCTTGAAAAGTAATAACATCCCGCGTGTTAATGACTTCACCATGAAAGATGTTTGCGTCCGCATCGAATTCAACACGGGTTAAATAACCTTTGTATTGCATCATGGCTCTACAATTGCCTGCAAGGTTTTACGTTGCTTCGAGTTCATTCAGAGTCAATTTATCTTCTAACAACCGATGAATTTTAGGCTTTTTCCTTTTTGATGTCAAGGCAATTGGCAGATTTCAGGCGAGACGAACGCCCATCCAACCGGGCAGGTTCTCTGAGCGGGAACGAATTTTATAAACAAGCATGTCGTCCAAGCAAACGGATTAATCCAACCATTGAATTTGTACCCCGCTTAGCAGTACATTCCCCGGCGCAGGCGAATGCAGCGACGTTCGACCTGCAATTTGCCCTGCGCTGAAAATTTGCAGCAAGCAGCAGGCAGAAAGCAGTAGGCAATGTCTGCCGTTCATTGCTTACAGAGCGGCGAAAACTGCCTGCTTAACCCTAAACTCCACAGGAGGTCGTCATGGCGGAAAGTGTGTATAAGATCATCGAACTGGTGGGAACCAGCACGGTATCCTGGGAAGACGCGGCCAAGAACGCGGTCGATCTGGCCAGCAAAAGCCTCCGCGATCTGCGGGTGGCGGAAATTGTGAGCCTGGACCTGAAAATCGAAGATGGACGGGTAACCGCTTACCGGGCGAAAGTGAAGGTTTCCTTCAAATTCGAGGGCGACAAGTAGAGGGCATTGGAAAAAGATATAGGGTATGAGGTATTCGGAGAATGGGAGAGTGGGAGAATCGGAGAACGGGAGATCCAAGTCTCCGTTTCTCTCGCGCTCCCATTCTCCGATTCATCTTTTCAAATTTTCATTTGTCAGGTGATCGTACACCTTATACCCCATGCCCTATTCCCCTCCACCCGTTGCCTCCACACCCATTTGACCCCCATTCCCCCAGAGGAGAGAACGCATGCGCAGAGAAATTCACAATTGGTGGAGCCACCGTTTGCAAAAGGAGATGCCTATTGCGGTGTACGGCCATTACGGATTCGCGGTGCTCATTTTTCCCACCGCCGCGGCGGATTTTTTGGAACTGGAGCGCTTCCAGATGATCCACGTGCTCGCCCCGTTGATCGAGAGCGGCAAATGCAAGGTCTTTTCCATCAATACTGTGAACAGCGAAAGCTGGCTGAATAGCCACATGAATCCCTACGACAAAGGGGTGCGGCACCAGGCATTCAACGAGTACGTGGTGGAGGAGGTGGTTCCTTTCATTCATGACGACTGCAAAGGGCTGGTTCCGATCATCACTTCCGGCGCTTCCGTGGGGGCGCTGCACGCCGCCAACAGCTTTTTCCGCCGCCCGGATATTTTCTCCGGCGCTATTGCCATGAGCGGGATTTACGATCTGCGCTATTACACTAAAGGGTATTTCGACGACAACGTCTATTTCAACTCTCCGGCGCACTATTTGCCCGGCTGGAATGATGAATATATGTTGAACAAAATGCGCGAGGGCAAAATCGTTATTGCCTCCGGCCAGGGCGATTACGAAGACCCCGGCGCCTCCGTCTATCTCTCCAACATCTTGAACAGCAAAGGCATCAAACACTGGCTGGATTTGTGGGGCCAGGACATGCGCCACGACTGGCCCACCTGGCGGCAAATGCTGCCCTATTTTATCAGCAAGATGTGAATTATGGGAAGATTTTAGATTTCGGATTACGTTTCCACCCATGATCTGCAATCTGGTATCGCATCCGAAATAACTTGAGTGTAACAAAACCGTTTTGCCTGCTCCTGTTACCTGCCGCTGCCCCTGTCAGTTTTCTTCCTTGGCATCCCGGGTCATCAGCTCCGCAACGGCATCGTGCGGGCGTTTATCATCGAAAAGCACCCGGTACACCTGCCCGGAAATGGGCATTTCCACCCCTAATTTTTCGGAAAGCTGGTGCACCGAGCGGGTGGTTTTCACTCCTTCGGCGACCATTACCATGCCGTCCAACACTGCTTTGAGGGTTTTCCCCCTCCCGATCTCTTCCCCCACGTAGCGGTTGCGGCTGTGCTTGCTCATGCAGGTCACGATCAAATCGCCGATGCCGGACAGTCCCGCGAAGGTCTCCGGCTGGGCGCCCATTATCACTCCTAAGCGGCTGATCTCCGCCAGTCCCCGGGTGAGCAGCGCCGCTTTGGTATTGTCGCCGAACCCGGCCCCGTCGCAAATCCCTGCGGCAATGGCAATCACGTTTTTCAAGGATCCCCCGCACTCTACCCCGATGATGTCGGTACTGGAATAGACCCGGAAATAATCGCTGCGAAACAGTTCCCGCACCCGCCGGGCGGTGTTCAGGTCGCCGGAAGCCGCCACCACCGCGGTGGCGATTCCCCGGCTGACCTCTTCGGCGTGGCTGGGGCCATAGAGGGAGGCGATTTGCTTCTCCGGCAGCGCGAGGGTTTCTGAGATCACCTCGGACATCCGCTTTAGCGTATCATTCTCGATCCCTTTGGCCACGTTGACCAGGTACTGGTCTTTGCGTACGAATCCGGCAATCTGGCCGCACACACTGCGCATGGCGTGAGAGGGCACCGCCATGATCAAAAATCGGGCGGAAGTGACCGCCTCCTGCAAATCGCCGATCAATTTTAACTCGGCGGGCAGGGGGACGCCGGGCAGGTAACGCGCGTTCACCCGTTCAGCTTGCATCGCGGCTAAAATTTCCGGTTCATACACCCACAGGGTAACCGGGTAGCCTTTTTTCGCCAGCAGAATGGCCAGGGTGGTTCCCCAGCTTCCCGCGCCGATTACGGAGATGGTTTCGGGCATGGCATTTTCCTATCTGGTTATTTGGCGATTTGGTGATTGGGCGATTGGGCAATTTGGCGATTGGGTAAACGATAACTCAATCACCAGATCACTCAATCGCCAAATCCCCTGAACACTATAACACCGTTTTCCCGGTCAGGATGCGCAAAATCTCCCGGTATTTTCGAGAGGTATTCTGCACCACGGTTTCCGGCAGCGGCGGCGGCGGGGGGGTTTTGTCCCAATCCAGGGTTTCCAAATAATCGCGGAGATATTGTTTGTCGTAGCTGGGCTGGGATTTGCCAGGCTGGTACTGGTCCCCTGGCCAAAAGCGCGAGGAATCGGGGGTGAGTACCTCGTCGATCAGAATCAATTCGCCATCCATCAAGCCGAACTCGAATTTGGTATCAGCGATGATGATCCCTTTTTCTTCCGCCACTTCCACTCCCCGGCGATAGATTTGCAGGCTTTTTTCCCGCACCGCTTCGGCAATTTTGCGGTTCACAAGCTTCAGCATTTCTTCGAAGGTGATATTCTCATCATGCCCTTCTTCCGCTTTGGTGGAGGGCGTGAACAGCGGTTCCGGCAGCCGGGAGGACTCTTGCAATCCTGCGGGCAGCTTCATTTTGTGCAGAGTGCCGGATTTGCGGTACTCCTTCCAGCCGGAGCCGGCCAGGTAGCCGCGCACGATGCACTCCACCGGCAGCGGCTGCGCTTTTTTGACTAACATGGCCCGCCCCTGCAACTGCTCCGGGTAGCGGTTGAAGGGGGCCGGGAATTCCCGAACCTCGCCGGTGACGAAGTGGTTGGGGACAAGGTCGCGGGTCAGCGAAAACCAGAATTTGGAGACCTGGGTGAGCACCGCGCCCTTGCCGGGAATGCCTTCCGCCATCACCACGTCGAAGGCGGAGATGCGGTCGCTGGCGACGATGAGGAGATGCTCCCCGGCGTCGTAAATATCGCGCACCTTGCCGCGGTTGCGCAGTTGGGCGCCGGGGATGTCGGTTTTTAAGAGAACGTTTGCCACGATATTCATTCCTTTCCATTTTCCGAATCTGATGCTTCAAATACCGGGATGAAACTTTCCTGTAAGCTTGTTCTTTCCGGGCCGATTATTTCACCCCGCAGATGGGTGACATCAACAACGGCGCCATAGCGAATGAAAACATCATAAAATTTTTGATGCTTCTTCCCCCAGTAAATCATGGCGCAGGACATGGGCGCTCCTTTTCCGCCATCCTGGCCGTATTCTAAAAATTTTAGTCGGGTATCATATAAAAAGCAGATTGCAGCTGCCTTTCCAAAGACGAATTTTTTCCAATGATTTGTATTCGTTGCTACGGGAACCAATGCTAAAACCTCCGAACCAAATTTCCGATGGGCTTCGGCGCACTTTGCCAACCAATTTTTTATCGTTGTATTTCGTTCTTTATCCTTCCCGTAAGGCGGATTCACGTAAATAGTAGGGAAATCCCATGTCTCTTTTAGACCGTCCTTTTCGGGCAGCATGAATTCAACCGTAGCATCTACAATTGAGTATTCATTTGAGCAAGGATCAAGATCGATTTTACCGCCAAAGACTTCTTTGACGGCTTCAACATATCTCCTGGGAGTACCCCAATCTTTATTCTCTGTAAGCATTTTGCGCCCGGCAGTCATACGATTTTACTCCAATCAACCAGCGTTCCAATCGCTGCCTGCGACCTTTTTTTATCTTGCGCGTAATGAAAGACCTCGTCGGTAAGAATTTTCTGTAGTTGATCTACAGATTGATAGCCCATCCGTTACCTCCGATTAATATTTGCGTGCTCGCACTCTTCCCCAACCACGATTTTACCTCATTCAGAATGATTTCAATGTATGAAGGCTCTTTTTCGATCAAAACAAAACGCCGGCCTGATTTTACGGCCGCTTTTCCGGTAGTACCGATGCCCGCAAAAGGATCGAGAACCACGTCTCCTTTGAATGAATAATAAGCGATGACTTTTTCTGCCAGCTCTAACGGGAATATGGCCGGATGCCTTTTATCATGGGCGGGTTTGATTTTCCAGACGTTGGTTTTTTCATATTCATCATCGATTCGGGACTGCTTGACGATCTCCGGTTCAGGGTGGGCGCGAATATTCCAATCAATCAGCTTATCGCTCTCCTTGCGGTAAACCAGGATATATTCCGTAACCGGCACGGGTTTGTACTGTAACGGATTCCGGTCGGCTGCAAACCGCCGCCCTCTCCCGGTGGCCCAGCCGGCGCCTTCCGGTTTTACCCAGATAATGTCATCCACAAATTCATACCCTTCTTCGATAAAAAGCCGGTGCATGTCAAAAGGAACCGCGATCCTTTTGGATGACTGATTTCGATGGCTTCTTCGGATCAATACCGGCGAAACATTCATCACGAAAAAACGCCCTTCGGCTAAAATGCGATGTACTTCCCGGATGATTTTGCGAATCTTTAAAAGATACTCTTCATAATCGAGGTAATCGTTGTATTCAGGGCGAGCATTAAAATAGGGCGGCGAAGTGAATACTAAATCTATAGATTGAGCGGGCAAATCTTGAAGTATCTCTTCACTATCGCCTGAAGCGATGGTATTTCGTAAACTCGATAATGTGTATTGTCCGTTCCTTTTCTTTTTTTTCTTTGCCAAAGAATCATTTCGACCCAGTAAACGCGCTTCCAATGTATTTGCATCGGTTGATTTATCTTGAAGTATTAACGAGGTTCTGGCGTCGATTACAATTTCCCCCACGTGCTCCTGGCTGGTTTTATGAAGGATCGGAACCCGCCACACATGATAGCGATCATCAATTTCCGGCAACCCAAAATCGATTGCATTTTCCAATTGCGCTCTTTTAAGCCAGACAAACGCCACCTCTTTGGCGGATTGCACGTTTATCACCGAATAATTCCGCCGTTCGGCGACGGTTTTATTTGCAGGCTTCATAACCGTTCAAACTCCCAGGTTTTGCATAATTTAATCATAATAACCCCGTATCCCCAAATAAAGCTGAATAGATGAATGGCTAAATGGTTAAATTGCCCAATTGCTAAATTGTTATCCAACCCTTCAACATTCAGCTATCCAACCATTTAACCATACAGTCATCCATTATTTCTCCCCAAAGTCCTCCCCGATCCGCCGCAGCAGATAGTAGCTGAACAGCCCGGTGATTACCCCGGTAATAATCCCGGTCAGGAGCAGGTAGGGCAGCAAATACCACAAAATCGCGTTTTTGAAGAGCAGGTAAATCGCCGCTAAAAGTTGCCCCAGGTTATGCGCCAGCGCCCCGGCAATGCTCACGCTCAGGAGGCTGAAAATTCGCAGGTGATACATCGCTCCCATCACCAGCACCGCGCTCATTCCCCCGCCCAGCGATAAAAAAAAGCCCGGGGTGAAGAGGTTCCCGGTGAAAAAAGAGCCGATCAAAATGCGATACAACGACACCAGGAACGCCGCTCGCCAACCCATCCAATAGAGCGCCACCAGGGTAGCGATATTGGCCAGGCCGAATTTCAACCAGGGAACCGGGCGCGGAAGATAGGCTTCGAAGATGAACAACAGCAGCCCCACCACCACCAATCCCGCCAGGCGCGCCTCTTCCCGATCAGCCGGTAATTGCCTTAACAGATTTTTTTGTTCCATGATGCACGGGAATGTAGATGAGAATTTTCTTAGGCACGCAGACGATCATTTGCCCGGGGCGGGAAATCGCTCCCATTTTGATGCATATTTTCTGCACACAGTCATTCCTGATGATGGCGAGATGGCCGCCGCCGGCCGCAACCTGTACCGGGGGATGAAATTCATCCAGCTCATATTGCCGGTTGAGTTTCAGATCGATCCGGTATTTTACCTCCCCGGCAATTTCTACCAGCGCAAGGTTATCTCCCGCGGCAGAAGAAGCGATAATCGACCGGTAAAACCAGGCCGCGCTGAGCAGCGCCAGCCAAAACAGAATATCACCGATTTTGAACAGCGCCAAAACGTTCTTTTTCATATCCGGATGCTTCCCTTCCCCGGGCGCGCTCCCCCGAACCCCCGGAAATTTTCCCCGGGGGGGATTTGATGTGAAATGGCGATGGTTTCACCGCCTACCGGCTGCGAACTTTGTCGATGACGCGCTTGATCACGAACGCCAGCAGGGCGGCGTCATCGGCGAATCCCAATGGCCCCAGCAGCGCCTCGGGGAGCAAGTCGAGCGGGGAAAAGAAATAGATCGCCGCGAAGATCAGCAATCCCCAGAACTTCCAGTCGAATTTTTGCAGCGATTTGTCAGGCTCTTTGCGGTTCACTTCTTTTACCGCTACAACTTCCGCCTCATCCTTAATTTCACGATTATTTGTTGCCAAGACAGGCTCCTCGGTTTTTATTTGAGTGCAGCCCAGATAGTGTAACAAGTAATTGGTTTGTACGAGATCACTCTTTACTGCACGCCGTCACCCAACCGGAATCGGCGCTGGTGAACACCCAGTCGCCGTCGCGCGATCCTAACACGCTGACGCCGTCCGCCGCCACCCGGGCTCTCAAGTAACCGGAATTGGATTGTTTCCGGACTGTAATGCACACCGGAAGTTGGTAGTCCGGCCCCCTGGGAGGTATTTGAAGAAACTCATTGCCAAAACCGCTGATGGTTTCCTCGTTTACCTGCGCTTTCCAATGGGTATCGGACTGAATCTCCGCCACGTATTCGATATCATGCTCCAGCGGGCAGCCCGGTAAACAGAAGGCGGCTGCGATGAATAAAATTTTGGCGGCTTTTCTCATATGGTTATTTGATGATTTGGCGATTTAGCGATTTATGGAAGCGCTCACTCACCCCATCGCTCAATCACAAGACCTCCACATTCTGGCTGTTTTCGACGTAGGTGTACTTGTTGTTCATCTTGGAGGTAGACACTTTCAAGCGGGCGTTGCGTTTATTCCCGGTGGTGTGATAAAAGTTGTCCATGAAAGGAATTTTGACGTACACATAAGGTTTTCCACTGTAGGGATCGATTTTGCCGGGGAGTTGGAAGGCCTCACCCTCTTTCAATTCTTTGAACAGTTTCTGCATCGCCTCTCCTTTGTGTTTTATGATTCGGCGCTCAAAGATAATCATAAAGTAAAAAAAAAAGCATCAGCTACGGAAAATCACGAAAAATTTTTTTGAGAAGGATAGCAATTTTTGTCTATGATAGTCTGCGAATTTCCTGTAAATTCGTCACTTGCGAATCTGGCTGCATCAAAAATTTGCTTAATTTCCTTGAAACACTGGAGCGCCGTATGAACTTTTCCGCCCTGCTGAAAAAACGGGAAGCGCGCATCATCATCGTCGATCTGCTGATGATCGTTCTCCTGATCATCAACCTGAACCTGATCGTTTTCGACTGGATTTTTGCCATCCAGGCCGTGCAAAACCTGTTCGCAAAGTATCTTCCTTCCTTTTTTCATTATTACAACGAGAATATCCACAAGAACTTTTTGAATATCGACCTCTATTTCGTGGCCATTTTTGTGGTCGAGCTGCTGCTGCGCTGGCTTCTCGCCATCATCGAAAAAACCTACCCGCGCTGGTTTTATTACCCCTTTTTCCACTGGTACGACGTGTTGGGCTGCATCCCGGTAGGGGAACTTCGTTTCCTGCGAATCCTCCGGGTAGTTTCCATTCTGCTCCGTCTGCAAAAGCTGGAAATCATCGATTTGACCAAAACCTACCTCTTCGACCGCTCCGCCCGGTATCTCAACGTCCTGGTCGAAGAAGTCTCCGACCGGGTGGTTGTGAACGTGCTGGAAAACGTTCAGGAGGAGATCCGCATGGGGAACCCGCTATCCGGCCGGGTAATCAAAGACGTGGTGGTGCCCCACAAACTGGCGCTGGTGGACTGGCTTTCCCGGAGATTGCAGCGGGTATCTGGCGACGCCCACCGTGCTTATCGAGAGGACATCAAAAAATACGTGGAAAAACGGATTGCCGAGGCGGTAAAACAGAACCGGGAGATCCGGGATATTACTCTGATACCTATCCTGGGCGACCGCATCGCCGCGAACCTGGAAAAAGCCATCGGCGATATTGTGTTCAGCGTGGTGAACGGGATTGTCGAGGATCTGGCCTCGGACAACAACAAAATCATCGTGGAAGACCTCACCAACCTGACTCTGGAAACGCTGCTGGCAAAGGATGTAGATTCCCGGATGACTGAGATGGTCAAAGACATGGCCCTGCAATCCATCGAATTGGTCAAGGAGCAGGTGAAGGTCAAAAAGTGGAAGGTTCGGGAGGCTGCGGAACAGGAGGAAAGAATTAAAAGTCGTCTGAAAGAAGCGCTGGAATAAAACGCAGAGTGGTAGTTATTATTCAGCCATTCTTGAAATGGCAAAACCATTGGATGGCAAAATAATTCAAAAATCATTTTGTCATGGAATCATTTTGCCTTTTGAATCTGAATATTTACGAGCGGTAAAAAATTAATTCCGCTAAAGATTATCGGTTGAGGGTTAACAAGTTGTGGTGAGACAGTACCTCCTCCGCCGCCGGTACCAGTTCTTGCAATATTTTACCGCCCTCGCCGTGTTCGATGATGGCGACCAAAATATAGTGGCGCTTCCCCTCTTCCCAGACCAACGCGGAGTCGGAGTGCCAGGCCCGCCAGGTGCCGGATTTGCGAAATACCCGGGCGCCGGGCGCCAGCGAATCCAGGGCGTGAACGAATTTGTGGTGCAATCCCGGCTCGGACATGATTTCCAGCATCTCCCGGCTACGCTCCGGATTCACCAACCGGCCGGTGGCCAGCAGATAGTAGAACCGGCACACCTGGTCCACCGTGGCCGCGTGGGATAATCCTTCCATGGGATCGGGATGGCGCTCCCCGGATTTGGCATACCGTTTTCCCACCCACAAACCCCCGCCGTTTTTGGGATCATATAATTTGTATTTGGGGGAGCGGAGCACGGTTTCGATCTTTTTGAAGCCCAGGAAATCGATCAGGCGGGTGGCGGCCTCGTTGCTGGAGTAGCGGATCATATTCACCAGATCTTCGATAATCGCCGGGGTTTCCTTCAAAATTCCTTCTTCCATGGACTGGCAGGCTGCTAACATTACCGCGATTTTGGGGAGGCTGGCGGCGTACATCATCCGGTCGCCGTTTACGCGGGCAAATTTAGGATCGAGGGGGTTGCGCAGATCTACCAACCCGACCGCCATTTTGTGATCGTTCACCAGGGAACGCCACCGCGGGTTTTGGGCGATTTTATTCTCCAATCGCTGCTGCAAGTCTGCATTCAAAGCCCTGTCGAGCGGTTTCCATTGCTGCTCCGGGATGGAGAGCGGCAACCCCCGGTGGGGAGAGTCGGAGTTGGTCTGGTAAGGGATTAATAAAACCAAACTGATCAAGAGTATTGAAAAGACAATTTTTCTCATATAATTTCCCGTAACAATCTACCACGCGCACATTCACAAGCCGTTTATTCCGGTTGAATTCCCTTTTCTGCGGCTCCGAAATACCGGTAAACAAATTGCTAAATCTAAACTTCCGTTTTAAACCACCCTTGACAGGCGTTATAAAAACCGATAAAAAAACCCTGAAAACCAGGGTGAAAGCAGAAGATAAGGGTCTTGAGGGAAATATGCAAAAAAATTTTGCGATAAAAACTTTTTTTGCCTTGTAAAACTTCCTTCAGGGTGATATATTTTTGTCTTTTTATGTGAATGTCGTCACAATTTGTTGAATAAATTGGAGTTACAGGTGATATGTGCTGCTTAAATTCCTCAACCTTATCCGCTAAATCGGCGGTTGGAATATTCCGTATTTACCTGAGATCCTGCCTGGCATTTTTCCTGTTATTGATGCCGGCAGCGGTGCTAAACCAGCCCCTTTTCGCCAATGAGACCGGCAAAGAAACGCCCATCGGCCTGAATGAACGGCTGGGTCACGTCGTCAACCTGGATTATACTTTTTTTAATGAACAAGGCGAGAGTGTAAGGCTGCGGGACCTGGTGGATCGCCCCACCATTCTCAATTTCGTCTATTATAACTGCCCCGGCATTTGTACCCCGGTGTTGAGCGAATTGCAAAATATGATCGATAAAGTGGACCTGGAACCGGGAAAGGATTACCGCATTCTCACCATCAGCATCAACGAGGATGAGACCCCGGAATTGGCCGCGCGGAAGAAAGCGAACTACGTGAAAGGGCTGAAACGCCCCTTCCCGGAAGAATACTGGACCTGGATGACCGGCGACAGCGCCAGCATCAAAGGCATCACCGACGAAGTGGGATTCGTCTTCCGGCGCACCGGCAACGATTTTGCCCATCCCGCTTCGCTGATGGTACTCTCCAAATCGGGCAAGATCGCCCGCTACCTGCCCGGGGTGGCCTTCAACCAGTTCGACGTGAAAATGGCGCTATTGGAGGCTTCCGAAGGCCGGGTTGGCCCCACCATCGCCACGGTGATCAAATTCTGTTTCAGCTATGACCCGGCCGGGCGGAAATACGTGTTCAACTTCCTGAAAGTGGTGGCCACCCTGATGATCGTCTTTGCAGTCGGATTCGTGGTATTGATTTCCCTGACCTCTAAACGTCGAAATGATAAGGAGACCTCTTAGTATGGCCAGTCATGCAATCGTCGAAACGACGCATGAAGAAAATTATCTTCAGTATAAAGGACGGCATGGCGGTTTATGGTCCTGGATCTTCTCCACCGACCACAAACGCATTGGCATCCTTTATATGATCGGAATGTTTGCCTTTTTCGTCGTCGCTATTACCCTGGGGCTTCTCATGCGCCTGGAGCAGCTTACCATGGGCCCCACCATCATGCAGCCTTCGACCTATAACAAGGTTTTCACCCTGCACGGGGTGATCATGATTTTTCTGTTCATCGTTCCGGGAATTACCGCCACCTTCGGCAATTTCTTCCTGCCCATTCAGATCGGGGCCAAGGACGTGGCCTTCCCGCGCCTGAACCTGTTCTCCTGGTGGCTTTACGTCATCGGGGCGGTCACGGCGCTGGTGGCCGTGTTTACCGGCATGGCCGACACCGGCTGGACCTTTTACGTTCCCTACAGCGTGCGCACCGGCACTAACGTTACCCTGGCGGTGCTGGCCGCGTTTATCCTGGGATTTTCATCCATCCTGACCGGGTTGAACTTCGTCACCACCGTGCACCGGATGCGCGCCCCGGGAATGGGCTGGTTTCGTATGCCCCTGTTCGTCTGGGGATTGTACGCCACCGCCTGGATCCAGGTGCTGGCCACCCCGGTGGTGGGGATCACCTTATTATTGATCATTCTGGAAAGAACCCTGGGCATCGGGATTTTTGACCCGGCGCTGGGCGGCGACCCCATCCTCTATCAGCACCTGTTCTGGATTTACTCCCATCCGGCGGTGTACCTGATGGTACTGCCGGGCATGGGAGTGGTTTCGGAAATCATTCCCACGTTTGCGCGGCGAAACATTTTCGGCTACAAAGCCATCGCTTACTCCAGCGTGGGCATCGCCCTGGTGGGAACCCTGGTGTGGGGCCACCACATGTACACCAGCGGCCAGAGCTATACCGCGGCCGTGGTGTTCTCCTTCCTGACCTTTCTGGTCGCCATTCCCACCGCCATTAAAGTGTTCAACTGGGTGGCGACTCTCTATAAGGGATCGATCCGGGTGGAATTGCCGCTATTATACGCCATGGCGTTTATTTTCCACTTCTCCATCGGCGGGTTTACCGGGCTGATGAATGCCGCCATCTCCGTGGACGTGCACATTCACGATACCTACTTCGTGGTGGGGCACTTTCATTATACCATGTTCGGGGGAACCGTGTTTGCCATGTTCGGGGCGCTCTATTACTGGCTGCCCAAAATGTTCGGCAGAATGTACGGCCAGAAGATCGGCATCACCGCGTTTGTCTTGCAGGTCATCGGTTTCAATATGCTCTATTTCACCATGATGGTGATGGGCTACATGGGCATGCCCCGCCGCTATTACGATCACCTGCCCCAGTTCCATGACGGCCACATCATCGCCACGGTCGGCTCCTGGTTCCTGGTCGCGGGTTTGTTCCTGATGATCGGAAACCTGGTCTGGTCGGTCTTCAAAGGTGCGAAAGCGGAAGATAATCCCTGGGGCGGAACCACCCTGGAATGGCAAATCCCCTCTCCGCCGCCCCTGGAAAACTTTGATAAAATTCCCCAGGTGGAGCGCGGGCCGTACGAACATACCCCCGTGGAGGTGAGCAAATGAGCCAGCATACCGAATCAGTCGTGGCGCACAAACACCCCAGCGACTTCGTGGGCGCTAAAATTGGGATGTGGTTATTCCTGTTCACGGAAGTGCTCCTTTTTGGCGGGTTATTTTTGCTCTACGCCGTTTACCGCGCCAAATACCCGGTAGATTTTCACCTTGCGGCAACGGAGCTGGATACCTTCATCGGGACGGTAAACACCCTGTTGCTGCTCACCAGCAGCTTGACCGTGGTGCTCTCCATCGAAGCCCTGCAGCGGGGGAACCGCAAGCTCTCTATCGGGATGTTGGCGACGACCATCCTCTTCGGGCTGGGGTTCATGGTCAACAAGTATTTTGAATGGGGCCACAAGATCGAACACGGCCTTTATCCCGGCTCGGAGAAGCTGCTGTCCCACAGCCAGGGTGAAATCACTTTCTTTCAACTCTATTACGCCATGACCGGCCTGCACGGGCTGCACGTGCTGGTAGGGATGGCCGTTCTGGGAGGAGTGCTCTATTTCATTGCCCGCAAGCCGGTGAATAAAGAGCACATGAACCCGACTATTCTCAGGCGCTTCCAGGGCGCGGCCCGCCTGGCGGTTATTTCCGATAACGGCAACGAATTGGGTACCGTGGCGCGCATCGACGAGGACGTGCGCAACATAGATATTCGGATTTCTTATGAACACGGGGAGAAGCGTTTCGATCCCCGCAATTTAATCAAGTTAGAAAACTCCGCCCTGTATTGGCACCTGGTGGACGTGATCTGGATTTTCCTGTTCCCGCTGTTTTATTTGATTACCTGAAAGGAGTGCATCTCCGAAGGCCGGGATGCACTCCACGACTCGTTCACCCGCTCTGCGGGTGAACGCCGCTGATGGCGCTCTGCGCCGAGTCGTAACGTGACGCGATGCAGAGCATCGCGTAGTGCGTTCCAACGGAGACCGTTGGAACGAGAACGTTCTGCGTAACATCAGCTTGTAATATTCAAGGAGATGAGCATGCAACACGAACATCATGATCCTGCCGCCCATGAACAGGCCCTGCACGGGCTGGGTTACGGCATTTATATATTGATTTGGATCGGGCTGGTGGTTTTGACCGGGGTGACCGTGGCGATTGCCGGGGTGGACGTGCGGCAATTGGCGGTGCTGGTGGCGATGCTGGTGGCCAGCGTCAAATCTACCCTGGTGATGGCCTATTTCATGCACCTCAAGTATGAGCCGCCGGTATTCCGGTGGATGTTCCTGGTTCTGCTGGTCACTTTTGCGATTTTTATGATTCTGTTGTTCTCCGATGTTTTATTCAGATCCTCTCCGAATGTATTGTTCGGATGAATCGGCTGACCAGCTTTCAGCGACCAGCGGTCAGCTTTCAGCCGGTTGTCAGTTGATAGCGGATTGCTGACAACTGAAAGCTGACCGCTTTCAACTGACGGCTTCTTCAAACCACAAAAATTTTTAAGGCCCAAGAGGAAAACCTATGTTCTCAGGTTCTTCGACGTTTGTTTCCGAGGTAGATCAGGCGTTTTTGTTCATTTTGATCATTTCGGTGATCTTCTTCCTGGGGATTACATTTGCGATGATCTATTTTGTGGTGCGCTATCACCACAAAAAGAACCAGACCGTCTCCCAGTCCTCCGGCAACCTCACCCTGGAGCTTCTCTGGACCGTCATCCCGACGATTCTGGTGCTGGGGATGTTCTATTACGGATTTATCGGCTACCGGCACATGAAAACCATCCCGCCGGATGCCCTGGAGATTCAGGCCCTGGGGCGGATGTGGTCCTGGCTCTATACTTATGAGAACGGCTACCAGACCGATACCCTGACGGTGCCGCTGGGCAAGCCGGTCAAAATTCGGGTAGAGTCCGCCGACGTGCTGCACAGTTTTTACATCCCCGCTTTCCGCATCAAACAGGACGCCGTGCCGGGCATGAAAAACTACGTCTGGTTCGAGGCCACCGAAACCGGGATTTTCGATATTTTCTGCGCCGAGTATTGCGGCGACCGCCATTCCTACATGCTCTCACTTGTAAAAGTGATACCCCAGGAAGAGTATGCTACCTGGTATGATGGAACCGCGCAATTTGCGCCTGCGGCCGGTCCCGCCGGCGACGCGGAGCGGAAACCGGGCAGCCGCGGGCCCATGCTGGTTAAAATCAAAGGCTGCGTGGCCTGCCATTCTATTGACGGCGCTCCCCTGGTCGGGCCTACTTTCAAGGGGGTTTTCGGGCATCAGGTGACGGTCATTACCGACGGCCAGGAGCGAGAAATTTTAGCGGATGAGGAATATTTGCGCCGTTCCATCCTGGAACCGCAGGCGGACAGGGTCAAGGGATTTGAAAATATTCCCATGCCTCTACAGAATCTGACCGAGGATGAGTTGGCCGAAATCATCGCCTATATCAAAGAATTGCAATGATCTATAGCCACAGCATTTCTACGCTTGCTGGCCGGGTCAAAATCGCTGTTGAACTGAGCAAAGTCCGAATTTCCCTGCTGGTAGCCCTCTCTACCCTGGTGGGCTATCTCCTGGCCGCGGACGAGCTTTCCTTGCATATCCTGGTTCCTACCATCGGCGTTTTTTTGCTGGCCTGCGGCTCGGCGGCGCTCAACCAGTACCAGGAGCGGGAATTCGACCGCTTAATGGATCGCACCCGCGGCCGCCCCCTTGCTTCCGGGCGGATATCCCCCGCGGAGGGCTTGTTCGTCGCCCTGTCCCTTATGCTCGCCGGGGCGCTGATTTTGCTGCGGGGCGCTAACCTCACCGCCTTAGGGCTGGGACTGCTGAACGTTTTGTGGTACAACGGTTTTTATACTCCCCTGAAACGTAAAACTCCCTTCGCGGTGGTGCCGGGGTCGGTTATCGGCGCTATTCCCCCGGCCATCGGCTGGGTGTCCGGGGGAAGAAGCCTGGCGGATCCCCAGATTCTGGGATTGGCATTTTTTTTCTTCATCTGGCAGGTTCCCCACTTCTGGCTGCTATTGTTGAGCTTCGGCGATGATTACCGGAAAGCCGGTTTCCCCTCCCTCACGGAAAAATTTTCTCCCCCGCAACTGGCGCGGATCACCTTTGCGTGGATCATCGCCACCGCCATGGCCTGCCTGCTGATTCCGCTCTTCGGGCTGGGCGATACCATCATTCTCTACCTGGTATTGGCGCTTTCCGCCATCTGGCTGGTTTGGAAGAGCCGGAAATTGCTCCATCACCCGAAAAATAATTTTTCTTTCCGCCCTGTTTTCCACACCATAAATATTTATATTCTGGTGATCATGTTCGCGCTCTCGCTGGAAAAGCTGGTTTTGAGTTACCGGTAGAGGGATTGAAGATTGAAAATCGAAGATTGAAGTTTTTTTACGCAATACGCAATACGTAATGCGTAATACGTAACTCGTAATCTGTAATTCCTTTCAATTCGAACACAACGGAGATGATGATATGGATTTTGACGTGCTGGTAATCGGTTCCGGGCCGGGCGGATACGTGGCGGCGATCCGGGCGGCGCAGTTGGGAAAGAAGGTCGGCATTGTGGAGCGGGCGGAATTAGGCGGCATCTGCCTGAACTGGGGGTGTATCCCCACCAAAGCGTTGCTGCGCAGCGCGGAGGTGTACGAATTGATCAAGCACTCCCATGATTTCGGTTTTACGGTGGAAAATCCTTCGATTGATTTCCCGAAGGTGATCCAGCGCAGCCGCGACGTCGCCGGGCGGCAGGCCAAGGGGGTGGCCTTCCTGATGAAAAAGAATAAAATTGAAGTCATCGCGGGAACCGCCCGCCTGAGCGGAAAAAACAGCGTGGAGGTGAAGCTGAACGACGGCGCCGCCCGCAGCGTCACCGCGACGAACATCATCATCGCCACCGGGGCGCGGGCGCGCCAGTTGCCGGGAATGGAGATCGACGGCAAGCGCGTGCTCGGCTACCGCGAAGCGATGGTAATGAAAGAACTGCCTCCTTCCATCGCCATCGTCGGGGCGGGCGCGATTGGGGTAGAATTCGCCTATTTCTTCCGCTCCCTCGGCGCGGAAGTGACCCTGATCGAAATGCTGCCCCAGCTCCTTCCCATCGAGGATGAGGAGATTTCCATCGAACTCGGAAAGTCCTTCAAGAAAAAGGGAATCAAAATACACACTTCCACCCGGGTGGAAAAGATGGAAAAGGGCAAAAAAGAGGTGAAGCTCACCCTCGGCAAAGACGGGAAGAGCGAGACCGTCGCCGCGGAATACGTGTTGATGGCCATTGGGGTGCAGGGCAACGTCGAGGGCCTGGGATTGGAGGAACTGGGCATCCAGGTAGAAAAGGGCTGGATCAAGGTCAACAAATTCTACCAGACCAATCTTCCCAACGTTTACGCCATCGGGGACATCATCGGGCCGCCCTGGCTGGCGCACGTGGCCTCTCACGAGGGGATGCTGGCCGCGGAACATATCGCCGGGCGCGACGTCGTGCCCCTGAATTACAACACCATTCCCGGCTGCACCTATTGCATTCCCCAGGTGGCCTCGGTGGGTTACACGGAAAAAAAGGCGCTGGAAGCCGGTTACAAGATCAAGGTCGGCAAATTCCCCGTGCGGGTAAACGGCAAGGCCCAGGGAATGGGGGAGACGGAAGGTTTCGTCAAAATCATCTATGATGAAAAATACGGGGAGCTGTTAGGCTGCCATATCATCGGCCCGGAAGCGACCGAATTGATCACCGAAGCGACCCTGGCGAAGTCCGTGGAGGCCACCTACCTGGAAATTCTCCATACCGTGCATCCCCACCCCACCCTCAGCGAGATCGTGGCGGAAGCCACCCACGCGGCGATGGGGGAACCGATCAATATTTGATGAAGGAGCCAATATGAGCTTTGAATAAGTAATCGTAATAGATCTGAAGAACGCGATTGAAATGATTGGAATTAGCGTTCCTTCGCCCTGAATGGCGGTTGCTCTGGCGAACCAGGATTAAAAATCAAGGACCATGGTTTCATTCCCTTATAAAACCCTCTCGATTATCGATCTGCACCGTCGGTCCTACCGGCCGGTGTGGGATTTCCAGCGCCGGCTGCAACAGTTGCGGATCGATCAGGAAATCCCCGATACGCTCATTTTCGTGGAGCACGACCCGGTTTACACCATCGGGAAGAACGGTTCGGATCTGCACGTGATCGCCTCGGGGGAATTTCTGAAAGAAAAAGGGATCGAAGTGGTACACGTGGATCGCGGCGGCGACGTGACCTACCACGGCCCCGGCCAACTGGTCGGTTACCCGATCTTCGATCTGCATCAGCACCGCCAGAGCGTTTCTTATTTTATGCGCCAACTGGAACAGGTTTTCATCGAAACCCTGGCGGAATGGGGGTTGCAGGGCAGCCGGATGGAAGGCTACACCGGGGTGTGGATCGGGGATGAGAAGATTACCGCCCTGGGGGTGCGCATTTCCCGCTGGGTAACCATGCACGGCTTCGCTTTCAACGTGAATACTGATCTGAGCCATTACGCCGGGATCATTCCCTGCGGCATTTTCCACAAGGGGGTAACTTCTCTGGAAAAAGAACTGGGACGCCCGGCGGACATGGAAGCGGTGAAAAAAACGGTGCTGCAATCTTTTCAAAACGTATTCGGATTTTCGGAAGTGCGAGCCGCACCGGTTGATACGGAAGCGGTGGCCAATGAAATGGAAGGGTAATGCGTAATAGAAACGGAATACGCACTACGCAATAAACGTTCACTCCGTATTGCGTATTTCGTATTCCGTTACGTTTCACGCAATACGTATTACCAAAATCGAGAACGATCAGGAGCAAATATTATGAAAACCGAGGTACTGATGCCCATGTTAGGGGAGGGGATCACCGAAGGCACCATCGTGCGCTGGTGGAAAAAACCGGGCGATTTGGTGAAGAAAGATGAAACCCTGTTGGAAATTTCCACCGATAAAGTGGATTCGGAAATCCCCAGCCCTTTTGAGGGCACGGTGGTAGAAATCAAAGCGCAGGAGAACGAAACCGTGGCGGTGAACACCGTCATCGCCGTTATCGACGCCGCTGCCGCCGGCGGCGCGGAAGCGCGCGAGGAAGCGCCCCGCCCTGCCGCCGCAACGAAGCCTGCTCCTGCATCGCCGCCCCCCGCTCCTGCCCCGGCGCAGCCAAAACCCGCTCCGGCCTCCCCGCCGGCCGCGGCTCCTTCTCCCGCCGGCGCGATGGAAGTGGAGATGCCCATGCTCGGCGAAGGCATTACCGAGGGCACCATCGTGCGCTGGTGGAAAAAGCCGGGCGATTTCGTCAAAAAAGATGAAACCCTGTTAGAAATTTCCACCGACAAAGTGGATTCGGAAATCCCCAGCCCCTTCGAGGGCACAGTGCTGGAAATTTTGGCCGCGGAGAGCCAGACCGTCACCGTCGGCAGCGTCATCGCCAAAATTAGCGCTGGAAAGGGTGTTTCAGCATCGAAAACCGAAAAACCCTCTGCTCCTGCCCCCGCCCCTGCCCCTGCCCCTGCTCCTGCTCCTGTTTCTACTCCTGCCCTTCAACCGGCGGCGGCCACCAACGAAACTCCCCGGCGCGAGAGCGGGGGGCGCTTCTTTTCGCCCCTGGTGCGCAATATTGCCCGCGCGGAAGGGATCGGCAAGGATGAGCTGGCAGAGATTCCCGGCACCGGTCTGGAAGGCCGGGTGACCAAGCAGGACATCTTGAGCTACCTGGAAACGCGCGGCGCAGCGCCTTCCCGCCCTGCGCCAGCCCCGGCGGCGGCGTCCCGGCCGTCCCCGCCCCAACAGCCTGCCGCCCCCGCCCGGCCGGCGCCCTCGGCTGGGGAGGTAACGGAGAAATGGCAAGGAGAGCGGGTGGAAGTGCTGCCCATGGACGCCATCCGCAAGAAGATCGCCGACCACATGGTGTTGAGCAAGCAGACCTCGCCCCACGTGTACGGGGTGGCGGAGTGCGATTTCACCGCGGTGTTGAACCTGGTGAGCAAGCATAAAAACGCTTTTCAGGGGCGGGAAGGGTTCAAGCTGACCGTCAATCCCTTTATTCTCTATGCCGTAACCAGGGCGGCAAAGGATTTTCCGGGCGTCAACGCTTCCGTGGAAGGGTACAATGTCATCCGCAAGCGCTTCATCAATATCGGCATGGCGGTGGCGACCGAGCGGGGATTGATCGTGCCGGTGCTCAAAAATGCCGATGAGCTGAACTTTACCGGCATCGCCCGCACTGCGTACGACCTGGCCATCCGCGCCCGGGATAAGAAATTGAACATCGAAGACGTGCAAGGTTCCACCCTCACCGTGACCAATTACGGGGTATTCGGCAATATCATCGGCTTCCCGATCATCAACCAGCCCAACGTGGCGATCATGGGCGTGGGAGCGATCAAAAAGCGCCCGGTGGTGATCGAAACCGGGCAGGGAGACATGATCGGCATCCGCGCCATCGGCTTCTTAACCCTTTCTTACGACCACCGCATTGTGGATGGAGAATTGGGGGATAAATACCTCCAGCGGGTGCGGCATTATTTGGAGACGTTTGAAGAAGCGTGGATGTGACCGTAAACTGTAGGGGCGAAGCATTCAGAAAAAAAATCCTCAGAAAAATTATAGATTCTCTTCTGAATGCTTCGCCCGTAGGGAAAGTTGGATATAATCAGGAGAAAGTATCATGGCCGTTATCGAAATCGAAATTCCCGAGATCATTCTGGAAAATCATCAAAACCTGGATGAGATCAAGAAGGAGCTTTTCGAAAACCTGGTCATTGATGAATACCGCAAGGGAAATCTTACCATCCGGGAATCTGCCAGGCTGCTGGGATTGACGTATGTGGAATTCATGTATTTCCTGGGGAAACGGGGAATTTCTTTCTGTAACGCCAGCAAAGAAGAACTTGATGAAGATATGGAATCTTTGCAGAAACTGTTGGCTGAGAATAAATGATTAAAGGAACAATACCATGAATATTATAACCTTAACTGCTCATTTTGACGGCAAACAAATCAAATTAGATGAGCCGTATAAATTAGAGCCGGGCGCTAAACTGCTTGTTGTTCTCCTGCCCCAACAACAACCTGACAGCGAACGCGAAGGATGGTTGATGCTATCGACAAGAGGTTTAGATAATGCCTATGGCGAAGATGAGAATGAGTATCCATTGCACCTGATCAAAGAGGCGAATCCTGATTATGAAGGAAGGTGATGTAATACTTACACCAGTTCCACAAGCGGATGGAAATGTAAAAAACCGGCCGGCGATAATATTACATACGATGCCGGGGTATGGGGATTTCCTTGTCTGTGGTGTAAGTACCCAAACCCATCAATATATTCAAGGTTTTGATGAAATTATCTCTCCTGCTGATACCGACTTTGTATTGAGCGGTCTGGCGTCAGAATCCATTATGCGGAAAAGTATCGCAGGATCTATCGGCAGAATATCGCCGAAACGCCATAAACGATTGCTGAAAACCCACAGTGACTATCTTGTGCAGCCGTAATGACCATTAATCAGAGAACCGATTTTTTCTTAACCGAAGACTTTTAAGGCACAATAACCCATGCAACCCAAACGCACCCGCCCCGACTGGCTCAAAATCCGCTTTGCGGTGAATGATAACTTCCGGGAGCTGAACCGGATCGTGAAAGACAACGCCCTGCACACGGTCTGCGAAGAAGCCCGCTGCCCCAATCAGAGCGAATGCTGGGGCAAAGGCACCGCTACCCTGATGATCCTCGGCGACGTCTGCACCCGCTCCTGCGGCTTCTGCGCCGTGAAAACCGGCCGCCCGCCACAATACGACCGCCAGGAACCCCACCGGGTGGCCCTGGCAGTGCAGAAAATGAACCTTCGCCACCTGGTCATCACCTCGGTTAATCGCGATGAGCTGCCCGATCAAGGCTCCGAGGTCTGGGCGGCCACCATCGAGCAGGTGCGCCAGCTCAACCCCGCGACCTCGGTGGAGGTGTTGATCCCTGATTTCAAAGGGGTTTGGGAACCTTTGGAACGGGTGATCGAGGCCCGGCCGGATATTTTAGCCCATAACATCGAGACGGTTCCGCGCCTCTACCGCCGGGTGCGCCCGCAAGCCAAATACGACCGCTCCCTGCGGGTTTTAGAGCAGTCGAAACTCCACGGGATGACCACCAAGACCGGCATCATGGCCGGTTTGGGGGAAACGTATGCGGAAGTGATCGCAGTGATGAAAGATTTAGTCGCCGTGGGAGTGGATATTTTCACCATCGGGCAATACTTGCAGCCTACCAAACGCCATTTGCCGGTAGAACGGTTCGTGCATCCCGATGAATTTGCGGAATACAAGCGCGTCGGCGAGGAATCGGGGCTTAAGCACGTGGAATCCGGCCCTTTAGTGCGCAGCTCCTACCATGCGCAGGAACAGGTGGAGAAGATGAATGGAGCTCCGTGTGGTGAGCCGATTGCAAATGTGCGGGTGAATATAGGTTAGCCGGCAACAACCTTTGCAGTGTAACAGTGATACAATATTTACGTTTGTGGCCCGCGCCGGTTAAAACAGCATTAATCGGCCAGGCATGGTGGTTGCCAGGAGGCAGATCTATAAGGATAGGGTTATGAGGCAGATGGCCAACAAAACACTACGCGAGCAAGAACGCATGCACGCCGCCCATACCTTTCTGGATGCCGTGGAAGAGACGCGGCGCAGCGTCTTGAAACGCCTGGAGCGGCGTCGCCGCGCCCTTATGGGACAGTTTTTCACTCCGGCGCCGCTGGCGCTCTTCATGGCAGGGATGTTCGAGGCGCGGCAGCCGGTTCTTCGGGTATTAGACGCCGGCGCCGGGATCGGGTCTCACTCGGCCGCTTTCGTGGCCGAGGTGTGCCGCCGAGTTCATCAGCCGCAAGCCATCTCGCTCACCGCCTACGAAATCGATTCTATGCTTGTTGACCATCTTCAGGCGACGCTTGACCTCTGCCGGGCAGCCAGCCTGGAGGCAGGCATTCAATTCGAATTCCGGGTCATTGAAGAGGATTTCCTTGAAGCCGGGAAGAGATCCCTGGCTGAAGATCTCTTCACGCCGAGGATTGAGGAACCATTCGACTGCGCCATTCTCAATCCACCTTACCGGAAAATTCGCTCGCAATCCCGGGAACGCAAGCTCCTGCACGCAATCGGTTTAGAAACAAGCAATCTCTACACCGGTTTTCTGGGGATCGCCATGAAACTTCTCGCCCCCAAAGGTGAAATAGTCGCGATTACACCCAGGAGCTTCTGCAACGGTCCTTATTTCGAGCCTTTTCGCCATTTTTTCCTGAATGACATGCGCTTCCGGCGTGTTCACGTGTTTGACGCGCGAGATCGCGTTTTTGCCGATGACGAGGTCTTGCAGGAAAACATCATATTCCGGGCCGTTAAGATATCCGATTGGTCTGATGACGTGGTTGTTTCGTCGAGCCGCGATCCCGGCGATTTCGCTCTGCGCAGTCGAACGATAAAGCACGAGGATCTTGTTCGACCCGGTGATCAGCATCTCATCATCCACATCGTCCCGGACGGGGATGGAGATTCAATCCGCCGCCAGATTCGCAAGCTGGATTCCACCCTGGAGGATCTCGGCCTGGCGGTATCCACCGGGCGAGTGGTGGATTTCCGGGCAAAACACCTCCTTCGCCGCCAACCGGGAGCGGAGACCGTGCCTCTTATCTATCCCTGCCACCTTCAGCGCGGTTATGTGGAATGGCCTGGCGGTGGGACGCGCAAGCCGAATGCCCTTGCGCCTGGCCCGGGAGCGGAAGATCTTCTTGTCCCTCGCGGCTACTACGTTCTCGTTAAAAGGTTTTCGGCTAAGGAGGAACCGCGCCGGGTGGTGGCGGCAGTGTACGATCCTCTGCGCATCCCCTCCGACAGCATCGCTTTCGAGAACCACTTGAACTTCTACCATGTTCAAGGCTCCGGCTTACCGGTGAGCGTAGCCAGGGGCCTCGCCGCCTTCCTCAATTCGACGCTGGTAGATTCCTACTTTCGCCAGTTCAGTGGCCATACCCAGGTGAACGCCGCGGACCTTCGTGCATTGCGCTATCCGGCGTGGGAGAGGTTGGTGATACTTGGTGAGCGAATCGGCGAGACCTTTCCCGATCAAGAAGCGCTTGACCGGCTTGTAGAGGGGGTAATCTACCGTGGCTAAGCGGGTTAGTGGGAAACAAGCGGATGCGGCCAGGATGGTGTCGGAGGCGCTGAGCATCCTCCAGGCGCTTGAGGTTCCTAAAGAGCAGCAGAATGAGCGGTCTGCCCTGGCGCTTCTCGCCCTGCTGGGTATGATCCCACGCAAGCGATGGGCGGACGCGGAGGCGCCGCTGCTCGGCATCACAGAAATGATGAACTACTTCGAGAAACACTTTGGTAAGAAGTATGCCCCGAATACCCGCGAAACAGTGCGCCGGTTCACCATTCACCAATTTGTCCAGATGGGCTTAGTCCTGGCGAATCCCGATGATCCTGATCGCCCGGTGAACAGCCCCGACAATCGTTACCAGGTTGCTCCGGCCCTCTTGAAGCTCGTTCGAGAAGATGGCTCACATTCCTGGAGCGAGTCGCTTAAGAACTTTGTGAACAGTTCCGAGATGCTCCGCCGTCTCCAGCCGAGGGAGCGCCAAATGGCGCTGATTCCGGTGAGGCTCCCTGATGGCCGGGAACTAAAGCTCACTGCCGGCGGGCAAAACGAGTTGGTCAAGAAGATTGTCGAGGAGTTCTGCCCGCGCTTCACGCCTGCCTGAGTGCTTGTGTACGTGGGCGACACCGGCAACAAACAGCGACACATCGCAGCAGATTACCTCGCCAGGCTCGGTATGGCTTTCGACGAGCACGGCAAGATGCCGGACGTCATTGTGCATTTGCCGGACAAAAAGTGGCTTGTTCTGATCGAAGCCGTTACCAGCCATGGTCCCATTGGCATCAAGCGGCAGAACGAGCTAAGAGGTCTGTTCAAAGGGGTCAAGGTCGGCTTAGTCTTCGCGACCGCATTTCTCACCCGCCGAGCGATGGCGAAGTATCCCTCCGAAATCGCGTGGGAGACGGAGGCCTGGGTCGCAGAGGCGCCGAGCCACGTTATCCATTTCAACGGTGAGCGATTCCTTGGTCCTTACGAGTGAGGGAGACAAGGAAGCCTGGGTAACCCCGGACCAACACAAGAAAATTATCCGCCTGGTCGGAAAAATCTGCTGCGCATGATCCGTCCCCGAAATTACAGGCTGATCCGCAATTTTTTTTCTCCCCATGACAAAAATCATCTAAAAACCTAACCAAAGTCATTGTTTTTGTGCCTCAAAAGCGTGAACTTCCTTTCTTAAGTTTAAAATATGCTGGTTCAGGGAGTCTTTTTATGATTTTTTTTTAATTCACCGTAACTTCATTAAGTATAGAAAGAACGGAGATAGCCTATGATCGCAGGTGTGCTCAAGGAAACTTTCCCCGGCGAAAAACGGGTTGCTATAATTCCCGTGGGAGTTCAAACGCTGGTCAAAAACGGATTGGAAGTGCTGGTAGAATCCGGCGCAGGCGAAGCCGCGGGTTTTCCGGACGCGCAATACCAGGAAAGAGGCGCGAAAATCGCTAAGGACCGCAAGGAAGTGCTCTCCACTGCGGATATTTTGTTGCAAGTGCGCAGCCTGGGCGCCAATCCGGAGAAAGGCCTGGCGGACGTGGCGAACATGAAGCCGGGGCAAATCCAGGTCGGTTTTATGGAGCCGCTCACCGCTAAAAAAGAGCTGGAAGCGCTGGCAAAACAAAAGGTGACCAGCTTTTCTATGGAACTGGTTCCCCGGATCACCCGCGCCCAGAGTATGGATGCGCTTTCGTCCATGGCCAACCTGGCCGGTTACAAAGCGGTGCTGTTAGCCGCCAATTACCTGCCCAAAATTTTCCCCATGATGATGACCGCCGCCGGCACTATCGTCGCTGCCAAAGTATTCATCGTCGGCGCGGGAGTGGCCGGTTTGCAGGCGATAGCCACCGCCCGGCGAATGGGCGCGGTGGTTCACGCTTATGACGTGCGCCCGGCTGTAAAAGAGCAGGTACAAAGCCTGGGAGCCAAATTCGTCGAGATGGAATTGGACGCCGCAGGGGCACAGGACAAGGGCGGCTACGCCAAAGAAATGGGCGAGGAATTCTACCGCAAACAGCGCGAGCTGATGGCCAAAGTGGTGGCGGAAAGCGACGTGGTCATCACCACGGCCGCGGTACCGGGCAAGAAGGCCCCGGTGCTGGTCACCGAAGAGATGGTCAAACACATGCACCCCGGTTCGGTGATCGTGGACCTGGCCGCGGAACGGGGCGGCAATTGCGAGGCCACCGAACCCGGCAAGGTGGTGCAAAAGCATGGCGTCACTATCGCCGGCCCCCTCAACCTGGCCTCGGAAATTCCCTTCAACTCCAGCCAGACCTACTCCAAGAACCTTACCAACTTTATGGCCCTGCTGGTGAAGAAAGGGCAGTTGGAGCTGAACATGGAGGATGAAATCATCCGCGAATCCATGGTCACGCGCGACGGCCAGGTGGCCAATCCCCGGGTGAAGGAAGCGCTGGGGTTGGGGTAGCCTTCCGGGTTGATAGAAGAGTGGAGGAGTGGATAGATGGATGAATGGAGTATTGGATGAATGGATTAATAGATGGTTCAGTTCTCCAATAATCCATTAATCCAATGATCCAGGACACCATTATTCCAAAGTCAATAAACTTCTGATGAAAAAACGATTGGAGGAGTTTTTATGGATTTCGTAGTCATATTGACGATCTTCGTGCTCGCCATTTTTGTCGGGTGGGAGGTGATCACCAAGGTTCCCCCCATCTTGCACACCCCTTTAATGTCCGGATCGAACGCAATCTCCGGCATTACCATTGTCGGGGCGCTCCTTTCTGCCGGCGGGGCCATGGTCGCGAATGAACACGTTTTTTTAACCATCCCCGGCCTGGAAATACACCTTTCCCTGGCCAAACTGTTAGGATTTTCGGCGGTGATATTCGCGACGATTAACGTGGTCGGCGGGTTTTTGGTGACTCACCGGATGTTGGAAATGTTCAAGAGAAAGGATTGAGCCATGGTATTGCCACAAGCGATTATAAACATTGCCTACTTGATTGCTTCGATTTTGTTTATTGCCGGCTTGAAGGGACTCTCCCATCCCCGCACCGCCATTCGCGGGAATTTGATGGGGGGATTGGGGATGCTCATTGCCATCCTGGCCACCGTGGCCTCCAAAAAACTGGATCTTGAGCTGATCATCCTCGGCATCGTTGTCGGCTCTGCCATTGGCGCGGTGCTGGCCACCAAAATTCAAATGACCGCCATGCCGCAAATGGTCGCCCTGCTGAACGGTTTCGGGGGCATCGCCTCCGTGCTGGTGGCCGGGGCGGAGCTGCTGAAATCGGTGCTCAACCCGGAAACTCCCGATCCGGATCTGCAAACCCTGGTGGCGATTGCAGCCTCCGGGTTTATCGGCGGAGTCACCTTCTGGGGCAGCCTGGTTGCTTTCGGAAAACTCCAGGGGGTGGGGGTGCCGGACCGCCCGGTGCGTTACTCCGGGGAACAAATCGTTAAAGTTCTCTTGCTGCTCATCAGCATTGCGCTCGCGGTATTGATCGTGATGGATCCCCATGACACCTACCTGTACTGGGTTTTAGCCGGCGTCGCCTCCGTTTTGGGGGTGCTGTTGGTGATTGCCATCGGCGGGGCGGACATGCCCGTGGTGATTGCGCTGTTGAACTCTTACTCCGGTTTGGCCGCTGCGGCGACCGGCTTCGTGCTCTCCAACAACGTGCTGATCATTGCCGGCTCCCTGGTGGGGGCTTCGGGAATTATCCTGACCGACATCATGTGCAGAGCCATGAACCGTTCCCTGGCCAATGTGTTATTCGGCGGCTTTGGAGAAATTGTCATATCGTCCACCGGCGACGATGTGTACGGCGGCAAAGTAAAGTCAACTTCTGCGGAAGAATTGGCCATGCTGCTGGAAACCGCCCAGCGGGTGGTGTTCGTGCCCGGTTACGGAATGGCGGTGTCGCAGGCGCAACATGCGGTGCGGGATATGTTCAACCTGCTGGAATCCCGGGGCATCACGGTAGAGTTTGCCATTCACCCGGTGGCGGGACGGATGCCCGGGCACATGAACGTTCTGCTTGCGGAAGCGGACATCCCCTACGATAAACTCATCGAAATGGATGATATTAATCCCACCATGGGACAGGTGGACGTGGCCATCGTGTTAGGCGCCAACGACGTGGTGAACCCGCTGGCGCGCACCGATCCCAAAAGCCCCATCGCCGGGATGCCCATCATCGATGTGGACCGGGCCAAAACCGTGATCATCATCAAGCGCAGCCTCAGCCCCGGATTTGCCGGCATCCCCAACCCGCTCTTTGCCGCGGACAACGCCCTGATGCTCTTCGGGGACGGCAAAAAAGTGATCCAGGAATGCGTGGCGGCGCTCAAAGAGGCTTCCTGAAAAGCCGTGAGTCAAGACCTCAAAGGTTTTGAAAACCTTTGAGGTCTTTTTTTCTCCGAATGGCAACTCACAATAACACCTGAACACCTGAGCACTACTTTATCCTCCAAATAATTTTTTCCGGTTTTGATATTTCAAAGGCGCTTTGTTATATTTACGCCTGTTTTTTGTGAAGTTTTTATCTTCCCGGTTTGCACAGGAGTTATCCCTTCCGCCAGGAAAGAGGGTTGGGGTGCGTTTTTGCAAGCAATTTTTCCGTCACAGTAATGATTCCCCGGTCTAACCTATTCAAGGAGACGGTATATGAACTTTCTGGACAGCTTTATTTCTCCTCCCAGGGCCGATCATATCTTGATTGCCAAATATATTATCATTGCCGTTTCGTTATTCTTTATCCCATATATGAGCATTCTGCTCGGCAGCACCCTCTTTTCCCTGGGGTTCAGCTACCGCGGGAAATCGGAAAATAATCCTGTTTTCACGCGCTTCGCAAAAGATTTGGCGGAGACCTTTCTCGGCAATACCGGCGCGGCGCTGATTATGGGCGTTCTGCCGGTAATCGCCATGGCAATCTGTTTTGCGCAAATTCTTTACGCTACTCCCTACAATACCGGGCAATACTTTACCATCACCCTGCTGTTGGTCGCGCTGGCCTTGATCGCCGCCCGCTTATACCGGAACAGCTTCAATAAGCCGGATGAGTCGCCAATGCTTCATTACGGCCTGGGCATCGCCGCGCACGGGTTGACGGTGCTGGCCCTGTTGGCTTTCGCCGGTTCCGTGACGTTTGTGCTTTTCCCGGAAGAGTGGCCGATCAACAAAGAGCCGATTCCCTTGTTATATGACTGGAACGTGATCGCCCAGTTCATGTTCGTAACCGGCTCCGCCGTGGCCTTAACCTGCCTGGCCATTCTGTTTTTCTTCTTCAGTTGGATGGGCGGCAAGCAGGACGTTAGCGGGGAATACGCCGTTTACGTGCGAAAATTCAGCAGCATCACCGGCTTGATTTTCACGATTCTGCAAACCCCGCTTTTCCTCTGGGCGATCGGCACCCTGCCTTTTTCGGCTAAATCCTACATGGTTTATTATCTCGCCTTCGCTGCGCTGGCGGTATTGTTTGTGGTTAGCTACCTGCTTTACCTGCTCATCCGGGACGCAAACGCCGGCTTGAGCGCGCTCATTTTTCCGCTGTTTCTCATCTTCTGGCTGGTGTTTTTGGTGAATGAGAACTTTGCCCGGGAGAACGCCCTGGTGTACCAGAACTACGCCCTCAAAAAGATCGATACCGAGCTCCGTGCAAAGATGGAAGCCGAGCGGGAGGAGCGCGGCGGGGTGGTTGCTGCAAACGTGGAGTTAGGCGAACAGGTTTACACCGCCAAGTGCACCGCCTGCCATCAATTTGAGCAGAGAGTGGTCGGCCCCCCTTACGTGGAGGTGCTGCCCAAATACGCCGGGGACGTGCAGAAGCTCAAAGCGTTTATTCTGAATCCCGAGAAAGTGAACCCGGAGTACATCCAGATGCCCAATTTGGGGTTGAAGCCCAACGAAGCGGAATCGGCGGCGATGTACCTGATCAAACATTATGAAGAATTATCGAAGAAGTAGAGACGTTGCACTGCAACGTCTCTACCATCTGTGAAAAGCATAGATTCGGGAGAGACAGCAATGCGGATCATTCTTCCTCTGTTATTGGTAGCGGTTTTTGGAATATTTGCGCTGGTGATAGTAGGTTTTGCCTATAACTGGGTCAGTTTTGAAAAGCCCCTGGGGGTACAGCCGGTGGCCTTTCCCCATGATATTCACGCCGGTTCCGGGCTGGGCTACCTCAGCGACGGAACCCAGGTCGGACAGTTGAACCTCCCCTGCGTTCAATGCCACCTGTACGTCGAAAAATCCCGTTTCGCCACCGTTCCGCCCATGCAGGTCTGCAAAAACTGCCACCAGAATCTTCCTGCCCGCACCCCGGAACAGCAAAAGCTGAAAGTGTATCTCGATAATAACGAAGCGATTCCCTGGGTAAAAATCCACAACGTGCCCAAGCATGTCTATTTTTCCCACAAACGCCACATCAAAGCCGGGGTGCAGTGCGAATCCTGCCACGGGGACATGACCGTGGTGAAAACCGTTACCCGGGTGCGCTCCTTCGAGATGGGTTTTTGCGTATCCTGCCACCGGGCCAACAACGCGCCGCAAGATTGTTGGACCTGCCATCATTGAGCCGGGAACAGTTAATGCCTGGAGTCACGTATTGCGTATTCCGTATTGCGTAAAACATAATACGGAATACGAAATACGAAATACGAAATACGAAATACGGAATGCGTAAACCGAGTCAATCAACCGAGTGAGTAATCCGAAGCGAGGAAACTCCATGAATAGACGTGATTTCTTGAAATTCGTAGGAATGGCTTCCAGCGCTACTGTCCTGGCCTCCTGCGGCGTTCAGCGGAGCAATGAAAGGCTCATCCCCCTGCTGCTGCCCGCCGAGGAAGATTACCTGCCCGGGGAGGCGATGTTCAAGCCCTCCGCCTGCACCGAATGCCCCGCCCACTGCGGCGTCTCCGTCAAACTGGTCGAATATAACCCCATCAAATTAGAGGGACTGGAGAACCACCCCCTGAACGACGGCGCGCTGTGCCTGCGCGGGCAGTCTTCTTTGATGCGCTTATATCATCCCGCGCGAATCCGCGGTCCCCTGCGGGGGAGGCAGTACGAACTGGTGTTAGACCAGATGTCCGGCAGCCCCTTTCAACCCGTTTCCTGGGAAGAAGCCTACCAATTGCTGGCCGATAAAATGAAAGAAGCAGCGCAGGCCGGGCGGAAAAACGTCTATTTATCCGGCAGAACCAGCGGCTCTCTTTCGGTTTTGATCGATGAATTCTGCCGCGCCGCCGCGGTGGAGCGCCTCCCGGAATACGAAGCGTATTCCCATGCTAACCTGCGGGAAGCCTACAACCTGCTCTTCGGAAGACGGGAAATACCCGCCTACAACATCGAAAATAGCGACTTCCTCTTGACCGTGGGCGCAGATCTGCTGGAAACCTTTATCTCCCCGGTGAATTACGGGGTGCAGCTCCGGCGCGCCCGGGAGCGCCAGCCCCGCTTTCATTGGATGCACCTGGAACCGCACGCTTCCCTCACCGGCTTCAAGGCCGGCCAGCGTTTGACCCTCAAACCGGGCAGCGAACCGTTTTTGCTGAGCTACCTGTTGAATTTCATTATTACCAGCAACCTGACGGAAAATGGTCTCCCGGATACGGTGCGGCAGGCGATTCCCCGGGTAAACCTGGCCCAGGCCGCGGAAAAAACCGGCATCGCGCAGGAAAAGATCAATGAAATTACCCAGCGCCTTGCCGCGGCCCAAAATCCCCTGCTGATTGCCGGCGGGGTTTCCGCCATGCAGGCCAACGGGTTGGAAACTGCCCTGCTGGCCGGGCTGGTGCAATGGGCTACCGGCATGGCCGGCTCCACGGTGGATTTCTCCCGGGCGGAGGATTACGCCCGGGTGGGAACCCTGAACGATATGGAGAATCTGTCCCGCCGCCTCGACGGGGGTGAAATCGGGGTGGCCTTTGTCTCCCGAACCGATCCCCTGCTGAGCACCGTTCCCGCCGGTCTGCAATTAGGCGAGCGCCTGAAAAAAGCCGCTTTCCGGGTAGCTTTTACCGATATTATGGCCGATGAGCACGTCAAAGCGTACGCGGACGCTTATGACCTGATCCTTCCCCTCTCGCACGGCTTCGAGAGCTGGGGAGACGTGGAGCCGCGCAAAGGGCTGGTGAACGTATTGCAGCCGGCGCTGCGCGAAACGCTCTTCGATACCCGCAGCGAAGGCGATATTCTGTTGAGCTTGAGCCAGATTGCCCGGGGGCAGCAGCCCTCCCTGGCTTACAAAGATTGGCTGACGGCGCAATGGAACAAGCGCTTTGGGGAAGCCCGGGTCGCGGAACTCCTGAAACAGGGATACAGCGCGGAGACCGTTCCGCCCGTCACGGTGGCCCTGAACGCTGCCGGAACCGCCGCTTTCTTGCGCGGGGCGAAGTTCGACGTCCCCGCCGCCGGCGCGACGCTCTACGTAATGCCCTCCATTCGCTCTTTTGACGGGCGCAGCAAAGTTCTGCCCCTGGCCACGGAAATTCCCGATCCCCTCACCACCATCAGCTACGGGACCTGGGTCTCGATGCCGGAAGCTTCCGCCCGGGAACTGGGAGTGTCCGATAAGACCCTGGTGCACAAGCAGCGCGATGAGGTGCAGTTGGAAGCCAACGGGGCCGCCGGGAAATTCGCCGCCATGGTGCAGCCGGGGTTGCCGGAAAACGTCTATACCGTGCAGCGGGAGCAAATACCCGCGGCCATGCAGGCCTACGATCCCCGCAGCGGCGAGGCCCTGGCGCGCATCGACGGAGCGGCGCTTTCCAAAACCGGGGCCACCCGGCCCCTGGCGATTTTGGCCGGCGCGTTGGAGCAGGGACAGCGCAACATCATCCCACGCGGGCATGAAGAGCACAAACACGGGCAGGAATACCTCAAAGGGGATGAAACCCTCTACCCGCAGCCCAATCACCCTCTCTATCGCTGGGCGATCTCCGTGGACCTGGAGACCTGCACCGGCTGTTCCGCTTGCGTGGCCGCCTGCCACATGGAAAACAATATCCCCTGCGTGGGCGAAGAAGAACACATTCGCGGCCGGGAGATGTCCTGGATTCGGGTGCAGCCCTATTACCACGAAGACGGCGGAATGGACCACCTGATAATGATGTGCCAGCAGTGCGATTTTGCCCCCTGCGAAAACGTCTGCCCGGTGTTCGCAACCTACCACAACGACGAAGGCCTCAACGTAATGGCCTATAACCGCTGCGTGGGCACGCGCTACTGCCATAACAACTGCCCCTACAAGGTGCGGCGCTTCAACTGGTTCGATTGGACCGACCGCGGCGCCTGGCAGGAGCCGATGACCCGGATGCTGAACCCGGATTTATGGGTGCGCCCCAAGGGGGTGATGGAGAAATGCACCTTCTGCGTGCAGCGCATTCGCCACGCCAAAGACCGGGCGAAAGACGAAAATCGCCCCGTGCGCGACGGGGAAGTTACCCCGGCCTGCGCCCAGACCTGCCCCGCCAACGCCATCAGCTTCGGCAATATTCTGGATACGGAGTCGGAAGTGTATAAAAAATCCCAATCGAAAAGAAAATTCCGGGTTCTGGAAGTATTGGGCACCGGCCCGGCGCTACATTACTTGCGCAAGGAGGAACACGCATGAGTTCACGCACCACCGAGACATTTGCAGCAGGTGGCCATGCTCACGAGCACGTCAGCGATCCGAAAGCGGTAAAGGACCAGATCGAACAGGACATTTACGCCTCGGTTGGCAAGCCCGGGCGGCTTTTCTGGATTGCCCTGGCGCTTTCGTTGGGAGCGGTGGGGATCGGGGCGGTTTGCTGGGCCTACCAGATCTATACCGGCCTGGGCGTGGCCGGGATTACCAACCCGGTGGGATGGGGAGTTTACATCGTCGATTTCGTATTTTGGGTCGGTATCGCCCACTCCGGCACCCTCATCTCCGCGATTCTCTTTCTCTTCCGCGCCAAATTCCGCAGCAAATTCAACCGCGCCGCGGAAGCCATGACGGTTTTTGCGGTATTGACCGCGGGTCTTTTTCCGCTGGTGCACTTAGGCCGGGTGTGGTTTTTCTACTGGCTGTTTCCCTACCCTAACCAGCGCCTGTTGTGGATCAACTTTCGCTCCCCGCTCATCTGGGACGTTTTTGCAGTCAGCACTTACCTCACCGTGAGCGTGGTATTCTGGTACATCGGTTTGGTGCCGGATATTTCCCTGGCCCGCCGCCTTAAACAAGTAAAAGAAGGGAAAATTGCCCGGGTGTTGTACGGAATCTTCTCCGGGGGGTGGAGCGGTTCCTTCAAAGAGTGGCAGCATTACGGGCAGCTTTACAAATACATGGCCGCGCTGGCCGCGCCCCTGGTGTTGTCGGTGCACTCGGTGGTGTCCTGGGACTTCGCCATGGGGGTGGTGTACGGCTGGCATACCACCATTTTCGCTCCCTACTTCGTGGCCGGGGCGATCTTTTCCGGCTGCGCCATGGTGCTCACCCTGGTCATTCCCATGCGCAAAATCTACCGCCTGGAAAAGTACATTTCCATCGACGATCTGGAAAAACTGGCCAAACTGCTGATGTTCACCGGCTTGATCGTGGGGTACGCCTACATCATCGAGCTGGCCCTGGCGGTTTATTCCGGAAACGTGTATGAGTATGAGCAGTTCATGTACCGCATGGGCGGGGATTACGCCTGGGCTTATTGGACCATGATGATCTGCAATATCGGAACGCCCCTGCTCTTGTTTTTCCGCAAGCTGCGGCGCAGCATCGCCTTTCTCTTTGCCATTTCCATCCCGGTCAACATCGGGATGTGGTTCGAGCGCTTCAATATCATCATCATCTCCCTGGCGAAAGACTTCGATCCTTATGCCTTCGGGCTTTATACGCCTTCTCTTATCGAATTGGGAATCACCTTAGGCAGCTTCGGGTGGTTTTTTACCTACTATTTAGGATTCACCAGGACCCTCCCGGTGCTATCCGTTACCGAGTTGAAGGAGGAAGTGGAGCACGGAAGGTGAATTGATGATTGATGATTTATGATTGGCAAAGACGGGATTAGCCTGAAAAATCGGAGTGCAAAGCGTCAGCTTTGCACTGGCCGATTACGTTAGCGATTTGAAGGAGAAAATAGATCATGGAATACCGGTTCGATAACAAAAAAGATTTCATGGAAAAGTTGGAAGCGCTTTTCAAAGACGGGATGCGCCTGAAAAGGATGAAAATTTACATGCCCCATCCCGAGCACGACGTGGAACACCTGGTGGAAAAATACGAAAAGCCCAGCCGCTTGAAGTTCTTCACCCTGGTGGGCGGGTTGACCGGGTGTTTGACCGGCTTTGCCTTCACTACTTACACGGTATTCAGCTGGCCGCTGGTTACCGGGGGAAAGCCGTTCATTTCTATTCCTCCCTTTACGGTTATTGCCTTCGAGCTGACCATCCTGTTGGGGGCGCTGTTCTCGTTTGCCGGCATCATGATCCTGGCGCGGCTTCCCAAAATCAGTAAAATGTTCGCCGAAGAGGTGCACGGGAATGAGTATATAATCATCATTGATGACGCGAGGTAAGAATGCAGATATCCAGAACCATCCTCATCGGGGCGTATGCCGGCTGCGCCCTGCTCATTGCGATATTGGAATGGACTTTCGCCGAGAGCGGCTCGCTGATGTATTCCATGCTCTTTTTCGTGGCCCTGTCCCAGGGGCCGTTGGCGATTGTGGCGGCGGCGGACATTTCCCGTTCCGATTGGCTTCGCGCGTACCGCCGGGAGTTGCTCTCGGTGCGCCACATGATCCTCTTTGTTACCCTGTTATTTGCTATTTTTGCCGCCAGCGGCAAAGTGAGTCTGTACGGTTGGACCAAACACCCCAACGCCTGGCTGAACCCGCAATTTTTTATCATCCGGAATATTGTTTTGCTGCTGCTGGCCTGGCTGGTGGCCAATCGCTTCGCCCGGGAATCCCTTAATGACGGGCCCCGCAAAACCACGTGGGCGATTTTCTGGGTTATCACCTTCGTGGCCAGCCAGACCATCGTCGCCTTCGACTGGGTAATGTCCCTGGATTACCCCTGGATCAGCACCCTGTTCGGGGCTTATTTCTTTGTGGAAGCGTTTTACGCCGGCCTGGCCCTGGCGGCGATTATGACCTACTTTAACCATCACAATTTCGTGGAAGAGTTCAGCGAAAAAACCTTCCAAAAAAGCCAGATGGATATGATGACTATGTTTTTCGGGTTCAGCATCTTCTGGGGTTACCAGTTTTTCTCCCAGTACATCGTCATCTGGTACGGCAACATTCCCGAAGAGGTGGCTTACATTCAATATCGCTTGAACGAATATTCCGCGCTGCTCTACCTGGTTATTCTGATGCTCTTCCTGGTTCCCTTCGTGCTCATGCTCTCCCGGAAAATCAAAGCGAATCCCCGGCTGGTTATGCCCCTGGGTTTTTGGGTGTGGGGCGGGATTTTGCTGGAGCGCTATTTCATGATCGGCCCGCACCTGAATTTGCACCCCCTCATCGCGCCGGTGGAGCTTATTCTTGCCGCGCTGGTCTTCCTGGTTACGCTTTTATATACCCGCCGGGCGGCGCTGGCGGGATGAATGGTTGGATGGTTAAATGGCTAAATTGTTAAATTGTTAAATTGTCATCTTAACCATTCAGCCTGTCTTATCACGTGGTCTCTGACAATTCGGCGAGTATCAAGTAGCGGCGACTCCCATTCCCCTCCTGGGAGGGGATTAAGGGGTGGGTCGGTGGGTCAAGGAGGGCGAACATTACCCAACTTTAAGGAGATTTCGCCAACTCCGCCCGGGAATTTACCCACCCCCAACCCCTCCCAGGAGGGGAGTTTCTACAAGGCGCTCCGCAGATTCTCATGGCGAAGCCATCCCTTTGGGATAGGTCAGGTGATAGTACACCATTCAGCCATTTAACCATCCATTTATGCCTCTATAGAAGCCCGATTCGCTTGAATCGGGCTTTTTTATGCCCGGAAAGCAAATCGGCGAAAAAAATCCTTGCACAATCAGCAGCCGTTTATCATATTCCATCGTGCCTGCTTGTAGTAATACTCATCGCACGTTTGAGATTGGTGTATTCCCGGCGCCTCGTTGAAAGCTTGAAGAAGTTGTTCATACTCGTTAACCGGCAGTGCAAAACTTTATCCTTTTTCTTTTTACCTTTTACCTTTTACCTTGTATTACCCTTATCCTTCAACCTTTATAACCCGGGGAGCCGCTTATGATCAAAATCAAAGATGTTTTGGCAAGGAAAGGAGCGGAGGTGGTGACAATTCATGAAAACCAGAGCATCCATGACGCCATAAAATTTCTGGTGCAGCACAACATCGGGGCGGTGCTGGTGCGCGACGAGGGGGGCGAGGTTGTCGGGATCGTCAGCGAGCGGGATATTCTGCGCGAGGGAAGCCGGAATAGCGATAAGTTGAAAGCGACCCCGGTTAAGACGGTGATGACCCGCGACCTGATCGTCTGCGAGCCGGAGCACACCATTGAATACGTGGAGCAGGTGATGGTGAAGAACAACATCCGCCACCTGCCGGTGATTGCGGACAACAAACTGGTGGGAATACTCTCCATGCGCGACGTGGTGCGGGCGCGCCTGAAGGACGCGGAAGTCGAGAACCGTTACCTGCGGGAGTACATCGAGGGGAAGTACCCGGGGTGAGAGCTGGCGCAAAGCCCGGGGTGTACGGCGCGCGGGGCAGGAGGGCGGCGTTGCTCACGCCAGGTGTTTTTTGGCCGAAGTAAGCACTTTTTTTAATTGCCAATTGTCAATTATCAATTGCCAATTGCCAATTGGCAAAGGGGTGGCTGGAGGTAATAGACCTGTTGCGAAATAACGTTTTCGGAATTCCGGGTTGTATATTGGCCCCGAATGAACACCGATAAAAACAAATACGATTATGAAAAGTGATTCGTGCCGATTCGTGATTATTCGTGGCTTATTTCTTATTTTGCAACAACTCTAATCAAGAAAGCGAAGATAACCATCCTGGTGATCTCCTTATCTGTGCGAGTCTTCTAGTACTCCCCGGCAGAGAAAGTCCGTCGATCCTCGTGCCGAAGTTCAACTTCGGCACGCAATTGGGTTGCGAAGTTGAACTTCGCAACCAGTAAGCCTGGCGGCGGACTAACTCTGCCGCGATGTACTAGTGCGACAAACACTAAGTTCTTGCACCCCTTTGTCATGCCCGAATGTCTTTATCGGGCATCCACAGGCCTAAAACTTATAGATTCCCGATAGAAACATTCGGGAATGACCCAGGAGAAAGGG
>WYBG01000402.1 GCA_011526015.1 Deltaproteobacteria bacterium
ACACTTGCGCACTAAATAATATCAAAAGGTGTTAAAATCGAATCGTTCTCGACGATATATTGTCCCGTTCGCTGAACCTGGAATTTTCGATACTCGATCCCCCGGGGGGAAAGCAGCGATTCCAATACTTCGGTTATTTTAGCAGTTCTTCCTTCGATGATGTCAATCGTTACATTTAAGTTGCTCTGCGTGCGCTTCAATTGGCGCACGTAGGGGCGAATATCTACCTCCTTTATCCCCTCCTTGGTCTCCCGGCGAACTGGCGCTTCCGGTTGGGCCAGCCACTCCGCAACCCATTCTTCCGGCAGGCTGAAATCCGTTAGCAGCGTTTCATAAGTGGAGCGGTTGATCACCGCGGCCAGGGCCGGAACTTTGGCGAAAATGCCCTGGTATTGCAGAATCTGGATGCCGCCGGGCAAAAACTGGTTGAAACGCCCCTGGATATCGGTCTCCCGCCCGATTTCCACTTCCATATCCAGGTACTCCGCAGTGGAAGCGACCCCGGGGCTTAGGGGAAGCGCGTACGAAATTTTGGGATTCGGGCGCAGTCCTTGTGAATATACTAAGGGAATTTTCGCCAGCCGCGCGGAAAAGTCGAACACCCGCACGATGTCCAGGTGCGAAAGGAACCGCGCCGGGCCGAATTTGGAATAGCGGATGCGGATTTTTCGTTTGATCACCTGCACCGGGGCCTGGCGCTTGCGTTCCCGGCGGCCGTACTGAATTGGCTCCCCCTGCGAACCGGCCATCTCCTCGAGCCGGGGCCGGGAAACCGTCCCCGCGCTATTTCCCCGCTCCGCCGGTAGATTGCTCCTCAGCAGCGCCTCGAACTCCTTTCGCAGCAATCCCCCGTAGCCTAACGAAACCATATCCTTGTTCTGGGGATGCAACTGTCCCTGGTACGCCCGCAGCTTCTCTTTTTTGAGATCCGCTTTGGAGATCCCCAGGTCGATGTGGTCCCAGGGCAGCGCCACGGTAACGGAGATGGGCGAAAGGCAGGCCTCCCAGTTTATCTCCTTTTCCCGGAACGCCCGCTCCCAGGCCTCCCCGCGGAAAGTTTCCTTGTAGGCGTCGAGGCGCGCTCCCCGCTGCCAGGCGCTCTCGATCACCTCGCCCATCCTGCGGTCGCCCCGGGAGAGGGCGGTTTCCAGGCTGGCCAGGCGGGGGTTTTGAAAAACGGTTTTTACCGGCAGGTCGGCCAGGCTTTGCCGGAGCTGCTCGAATTTCTCTTCCAGCCGCGCCGCGGATTCCTGTTTTTCCCACTGAAAAGGCGTATGAGCTTTCGGCGAAAACCCCTGCGCCGAGACCAGCAGCTGCGCTTCCGGGCAGGATTTGGCGAGCTCCAGGCATTTTTTGGCCAGGGCGGCGATGGCGTCGGCGTCTTCCGGCTTTTCGGCGGGCAGGCCGAGCATAAAATTCAGCCGGATGGTTTGCCAGCCGCTCTCCAGCGCCAATTTGAGGGCGTCTAAAATATCCTGGTCGCGCAGGTTCAGGTTCAACACGCTGCGCAGGCGCGGGCTGCCGGCCAGGGGCGAAAGAGCGAACCCATTCTCCTTCAGCGCGCCGGCCAGCTCCCCGGTTGCCGGCAGGCGCAGCGCTAATTCCGCAGAAGGAACGGAGACGCTTATCAGGTGCTCTTCGGCAAGGCATTTCTCCTTGGCGAATTCCCAGCCGGTTTCCCGGAAAAGCGAATCATTGGATAATAACCGCGCCGCCGGCTCCGCGCCGCTTCCCTGCAAGCATTTTTGCAATTCCCGGTACAAATTTTCCGCCGATTGCTGCACCGCCGGGGGAAATACCCGCCCGGGAGCGAAGCGGTTATTTTCTCCCGTAAAGCGTTCGTACTGGCCGGCCGCGGGGCGATTGTTGGGCAAATCTCCCGGGGGCTGCAGCGGTTTCAGCGGGCAGATTTTTTCGTCATTAGCGCCGGCTTTGGCGGCAGCGCTGCGGATACGCTCCGGCGCGGCAGGCTCTAAGCGGGTAATTCCCTGGAATTCCTTAAAATCGTTATACACCGGCTCATACAATGAAGGGACATACACCCCCGCGATTGCGGCAATAACCCGGAGAAATGCGGGCCTCTCCCATCCTTCCCGTTTGGCGCGTTCCGCTGCGGCGGCAATTTCCCACAGGGCGGCTACGGGGTCCCCGGGAACGGCCGCATCCAGGAAAACGGCCGGCGGTTCGGGATTGATGAGCGCGGGGCCGACGCCGATCACCGGCGGTTCCCCGGCATTCCGCTCCCGCGCCCGGGGCGGGATGCCGCCAAGATTCAGCATGGTTAAGAGGTTGGTAAATGATAATACATCCGGGAGGTAGAAAACGAGCAGATCAAACTCGTTCAGGGGGAATTTGGATTCCAGCGAAAACAGTGAGATAGCGGCAGCGCGCAGAATCGCTTCCGCGTCGGTCCAGGGAGTATAAACCCGTTCCGCGGAAATTTTCGGCTGGCTGTTCAAACAGTGGTATAACGTCTCAAATGCAGCACTGCGAATTCCCGCTTCGTACAAATCGGAAAAACACAACGCAACGCGCAATTCGCCCGGCCGGGGGGATTTCAGAACGGCGTTATACTCGTTTCCCAGGTATCGCGCAGGCTTGCTGACAAAGGGCAAGAATTCCGTATCGATCCTGGCCTTTAGCTCCATTTCTGACAGGCGATGTTCTCCAGATCGGTTTTAATCTTGGGCAGGTTGGCCACGGAATCCGGAACTACAATAATCGAATTTTCTCCGGCGACGGTACCGAGGATGTTGCGGTGTTTGATCTGATCGATAAACAGGGCCACCCCGGTCGCTCGCCCGGTGATGGTTCTGACCACCAGAACCGATTCGTTATTGTAAATTCCTAAAATTTCCATTCCCACTAACTTCACAAACGAGTGGCTGCTCTCCTGCTCGGAAATAACATAGCGGTATCCTTCCGGGGTTGGCACCCGGATGATCCCCATTTCGTGGAGATCCCGCGACAATGTGGCCTGGGTAGTGCTGTAACCTTTGCCTTGCAGCCTGGATAGCAGTTCGGACTGGTTCGAAATCTGTTCCTCTTGAACGATCTGCTTAATGGCAAATTGACGTTCCTTCTTCTTCGCCATCTTGCTCTCCTTGTTAGATTGATGAAAAGTGCCGATAACTTCCCTGGTTTAATCGGTGCTGGCGACAAAAAAACCGGCCACGCAAGTTATTCCCATCACCAGCATTTAAATTGATCAAGATCAATGAACCGCTAACCGAAAAGTGGCAGAAACACAGTAGCAGGGGGCAGTGAGCATAAGATGGATAAACCGGTCCATCAACTGCCCCCTGCTCCTGCTCCTGCTACTGTTTTTTCCGTTTTTTGGGCGAAGCCGCGGCTTCCCGCAGCGCCGCTTGCGCCGCGGCCAGGCGGGCAATCGGCACCCGGAAGGGGGAGCAACTGACGTAAGTCAAACCCAGTTGATGGCAAAACTCCACGGAAGCGGGGTCGCCGCCGTGCTCCCCGCAGATTCCGAGTTTGATATCCGGCCGGGTGCTGCGCCCTTTTTCACAGGCAATCTTCATCAACTCGCCCACCGCATCGCGGTCAACCTGTTGGAACGGATCCCCCGGCAGGATGCGTTTCTCCAGGTAATCGGGCAAAAATCCGCCGATGTCGTCCCGGGAGAAGCCGAAGGTCATTTGGGTCAAATCGTTCGTTCCGAACGAAAAGAACTGCGCATATTCGGCCATTTTATCCGCAGTCAGCGCCGCGCGGGGAATTTCGATCATGGTTCCGACCAGGTGCGGGATCTGTTTCATTTTAAACTTTGCGCATGCTTCCTGGTGCACTTTGGCAATCAGATCGAACTGGTGCTTCAATTCAGCGCTGGTGCAGGTAACCGGAATCATGATTTCGGGATAAGGTTTTTTTCCTTTTTGCAGCAATTCCGCAGTGGCCTCAAAGATCGCCCGGATTTGCATCTCGGTCACTTCCGGGTAAGTCACGCCCAGCCGCACCCCGCGATGCCCCATCATGGGGTTGTTTTCATGGAGCGCATTGGCGCGTTTCTCAAATTCTTCCAGGCTGATATTGAGACTTTTGGCGAGCTTTTCCTGCTCTTCGCGATGGTTGGGCACAAATTCATGCAAAGGCGGATCCAGGGTGCGGATGGTCACCGGGAAGCCGTCCATCGCTTCCAGCGTGCCCTTGATGTCGCTCTTCACGTGGGAAAACAACTCATCCAACGCCGCCCGGCGCTCGGCCTCGGTTTTGGAGATGATCATTTTGCGCAGCTTGAACAAAGGCTCCTCGGAGCCTTTGCCGTAGAACATGTGCTCGGTTCTGAATAACCCGATTCCTTCCGCGCCGAAGGCCCGCGCCTTCCGGGCGTCTTCCGGGGTATCGGCGTTGGTGCGAACTTTCAGGCGGCGGAATTTATCGCACAGTTTCATCAACTCCTGGAACAGGGGGTTGTCCTCGGTGGTCTTCACCATGCCCAGCTGGCCGAGATAGACAACGCCCTTGCTGCCGTTCAGGGAAATCCAGTCGCCTTCTTTGACCTTATGCTCCCCGGCCGTCAAATACTTCTCTTTGAAATTTACCTTGATGCTGCTCGCGCCGACGATGCAGCATTTTCCCCAGCCGCGCGCCACCAGCGCCGCGTGGCTGGTCATCCCGCCGCGGGCGGTGAGGATGGCCTGCGCCGCGCGCATCCCTTCGATGTCTTCCGGGTTGGTCTCTTCGCGCACTAAAATGACCTTTTCGCCTTTTTTAGCCCATTCCACGGCCTCATTAGCGCTGAACACCACCCTGCCGGTTCCTCCGCCGGGGCCGGCTGGCAAACCTTTGGCAATCTGGGTAGCCGCTTTTTCCGCTTTGGGGTCTAAAATCGGGTGCAGCAATTCATCCAATTGTTCCGGCTTTACCCGGGCAACCGCGGTTTTCACGTCGATCAGTTTTTCGTGCATCATGTCCAATGCCATCTTCAGCGCCGCGGGGCCATTCCGTTTCCCCACCCGGCACTGCAGCATGTACAGCGTGCCGTCCTGGATGGTGAATTCGATGTCGAGCATGTCCTGGTAATGTTTCTCCAGCCGCTTCTGAATCCGGTGAAGCTCTTTATAGGCTTTGGGCATGGCGGTTTCCAGGGAGGGCAGGTGGCGGGTATGCTCGGATTTTCCCACCTCGTTTACCGGGTTGGGGGTGCGAATACCGGCGACGACATCCTCGCCCTGGGCATTCGGTAGCCATTCGCCGTAGAAATAATTCTCGCCGGTGGCCGGGTTGCGGGTAAATCCGACCCCGGTGGCGGAGGAGTCGCCCATGTTTCCGAACACCATGGCCTGCACGTTGATCGCGGTGCCCCAGGCATCGGGGATTCCCTCGATGCGCCGGTAGGCCACGGCGCGTTTGCCGTTCCAGCTTTGGAAAACCGCCCCGATCCCGCCCCATAATTGTTCCATGGCGTCTTCCGGGAAGGGTTTGCCGAGCACCTCTCGCACTTTCCGCTTGTAAATTTCGATCAATTCTTTCAAATCATCGGCGGTCAGGTCCGTATCGCTTTTATAGCCTTTGGCGTGTTTCATCTTTTCCAGCTCGTGTTCCAACTGCTGGCGGATGCCCTTGCCTTCTTTCGGCTCGATGCCGGCAGCTTTTTCCATCACCACGTCGGAGTACATCTGGATCAAGCGGCGTTGGGAATCATACACAAAGCGGGGATTTTGGGCCTTTTTGATCAATCCTTCGCGGGTAATATCGTTCAATCCCACGTTCAGAACCGTTTCCATCATCCCGGGCATGGAGCTGCGCGCCCCGGAACGCACCGATATCAGCAGGGGATTATTTTTGTCGCCGAACTTGGCGCCCATCTCTTTTTCCATTTTTCGCAGCGCTTGCAGCACCTGGCCGGAAAGCTCCTTGGGATAGGTACGGTTGTTTTTGTAGTAGTAAGTACACACCTCCGTAGAAATGGTAAAACCGGCAGGCACCGGCATACCCAGGTTGACCATCTCCGCCAGGTTAGCGCCCTTGCCTCCCAACAATTCCTTCATGTCTGCGCGGCCGTCTGCGCCGCCGGAACCGAAATAATACACGTACTTCTTAGCCATCGAGTCTCCTTTTTTTACCGCGTTCGCGTTCGCATCTGAATATTAACAATTACGCATAATTCATGCAAATAAACCGTGATAGATGAATCAAAATTCGATTTTTTTTAAAACAAGTGAGAAATTTAATGCTTACCCCTACCCTTTGCAAAAAAATAAAAAAATGCAAGGCTTCCGGGGTGTGCGAAACTTCAGTTTTGCAGGTGCAGTGCCATCCCGGCTTATCCGGGATGGCGTTTCGAGCAAAACGCCGAATATAAGCTGCTTATAAATGCTTATAAAAAATAAACTCCGCTACCCCTGGCGGAAGCCGGGATGAGCGGAGTTCGTTGATTGAACCGACAGCCGTAAGTTTTTCTTTGATTGGCCGATTATGTGGAGTACTTCAGAGAAGGCTCCAAAGGAGCGGCCTGCGTCACTGGCAGTTTATCTGACGAGCATCATCTTCTTCACCAGCCTTTGATTCCCTGCTTTTAGTTGATAGAGGTACACGCCGGAGCTTGCCGGATTGCCTTGTTGATCCTTCCCATCCCACTGCACTTGATACGTTCCTGCTTCCATAAATTCATTCACCAGGGTTGCGATTTTCCGCCCGTCTATGGAATAGACCGCTACCTCTGCCGGCCCGGCTTCTTTGAGGCTGAATTGAATGGTGGTAACCGGGTTGAAGGGATTGGGATAGTTTTGCAGCAGCGCAAACTCCCCGGGAACGCCGGAATCGAGCGGCTTCCAACTGATAGGCTTCTCCTGCCCTGGCCCGCGGGTGTTAAAATCAACCTGGGAGGAGAAATCCGAAAACTGGTTTTGTAAATCCTTTGCCCGGATTTTGTAAGAGATCACTACGTTGTTGGAGTATTGCTGGAAGCTGGCCCCGGTAACGGTTTCATCCACGTAATAGGTATTGGCGGTGGTGGCTAACAGCGCCCAACTGCCGCCGCCTACTTTTTTGTGGATTTCATAACCGCTGAGGTCCGCTTCCAGGTTGGCGCTCCAGTCTAAGCGGGGATGCTTATCTCCGGTGGGCTCCGCGATGGAACCGACAATCCCGGTAGGTGCGGCTGGCGGGGTATTCACTTGAGCGAAATAGGCGTCTGCGTTTCCATTCCGGTAGTCTGTCCACACCACATAATTATTACCCACGTTGTCCAGCATCATCCCCTGGTAATTATGAAACCAACTGGAATAGCCTGGATTTGAACTTACGGTTGTAACTTTCACCGGGGCGCGGAAACTGGCGCCATGATCATAAGATTCCACCACATAACAATCGACCTGGTCGCTATAATGATGCATGAAGGTAACTGCGATCTTTCCATAAGCATCACAGGCTAACCAGGGAAGCGCCTTTCCCTTTTCACCCAGGTTTCCGATAACATATGGAGAATCCCAACTACTACCGCCATTGGTAGAACGAACAAATTTTACCCGTGGTTGGCTTGAAACTTGATCCACATAAGCCAGATAAACGTAGCCGTTACTCGGATCTACCGAGAGAGAAGGAAAGATAAAATGATCAATACCTCCCCAATTCGAATACCTCTCTCGAAATGTAGTGATGTTAATGGTGGAACCAAAACTGGCGCCGCCATTGGTTGATTTACGAACTTTTAAACTATCGCCGGTCCCCACTATCCTGTTTGCCCAAACCACATATAGTTCTCCATTCGGTCCCACCGCCGGCATAGGAGAAAAAACTTCGCTATTTGAACTCGATGCGATAGTAATGGGGTTGGAAAAGGTAGAACCGTAGTTATACGCATAAGCGAATTGAATATAGGTATAACC
>WYBG01000403.1 GCA_011526015.1 Deltaproteobacteria bacterium
GCACCCCTTTGTCATGCCCGAATGTCTTTATCGGGCATCCACAGGCCTAAAACTTATAGATTCCCGATAGAAACATTCGGGAATGACCCAGGAGAAAGGGTTCAACAACTTAGTGCGCAATGCACTCTGCACTCTGCTCCATGCGCTCTGCGCCCTGCTCTTTGAAATTTTCTCTTGAATAAATCATCCGAGCGGAGTAACTTCATGCGGTTTACAGATGGTGTAAGGCTCTAAATTTATATCGTAGCAAATACTTAAACCTGTTGTAATACTCTGGCAATCGCGTTTGGCTAAATATGCTGTCCTCGGCAGGAATCGAATGCTGGAGCTAAAAAAAATAATCATTAACTCACCGGGTTTAACTAATTTCATTGGAGGAAACTATGAAATATTTGTTTACGGTAGTGATGGTTTTACTCCTGTCTGTAATGCTGTTCGGGCAGGGTATTACCAATGCCTCGTTTAACGGAACCGTTAAGGACAATAACGGGATGCCGTTAGTCGGGGCAAACGTCGTCGCCGTTCATGAGCCTTCCGGCTCGGTCTTCGGAGCTTCTACCCGGGATGACGGGCGCTTCAACCTGGTTAACGTTCGCGTTGGCGGGCCTTATACGATAACCGTCAGTTATATCGGGTACACCGAGCAGAAGATCGAAGGCATCGTCGTAAAGTTAGCTGAAGACCGGCGCTTGAATTTCACCCTGGTAGAAGAAGCGATCAAGGGATCGGAAATCACCGTCGTAGCGGAGCGAAGTGAAATCCTGAGCGCTTCCAACATGGGAACTGCCAACAGTATCACCACGGAGCAGATCGAACGCCTGCCCACCATTAACCGCTCTATCAACGACTATACCCGGCTGACCCCCCAGGCGGCCAGCGCCGCGGGCGGTACCAGCATTGCCGGAAGCAACAACCGCTATAACAATTTCCAGGTAGATGGAGCGGTGCTGACCGATCCCTTCGGCCTGCAACCGAACCGTACCCCTACGGACCAGATCAATTCCCAGCCCATCAGCTTAGACGTCATTCAGGAATTCGAGGTGGAAGTATCTCCATTTGATGTCCGTTCCGGAGGTTTTGTGGGCGGTCTGATCAATGCCGTTACGCGCAGCGGGGACAATCAGTTTAGCGGTTCGGCGTATTATTTCGGGCGGAACGAATCTTTTGTCGGGAAATTGGAAGATAGGGAATATGCAGAATTCACGAACTTTCAAACCGGCGCCAGGATATCCGGTCCCATCATCCAGAACAAACTGTTCTTCTTTGTGAATGCGGAATGGGAGAACGACAAAAGGCCGTCCAGCATCGGGCCCAGCGATTCCGACCAGCCGGTTAAGATCGCGTTTACGACTTCTGAATTCGATCGGGCGATCGCTATTTCCCAAAATACCTGGGGCTACGATCCGGGTAGTTATGGCCCGGTTACCAACGAGACCAAAAATCTTAAATTATTTGGCCGCCTGGATTGGAACCTCTCTAACCAGCACCGCTTCACCTTACGATCTAATTATGTTGACGGTGATCTGGATGACGGATTAGTGCGTACCACCGCGGCCTATCCGTTGGAGAATACTCTCTTCCTGCGGAATAATACCACCACCTCCACGGTGATGGAATTGAACAGCGCGTTCGGTAACAACAAAGCCAACCAGGCCCGCCTTGCCTTTACCACCGTTCGGGATAAGCGCACTCCCGAGGGCGAATTATTTCCCCAGGTGGAAATTTTCTCCAGTACCCGTAACGAACGTATCCGGTTGGGCACGGAACGATTTTCCCAAAAGAACGCCCTGGATCAGGATGTAATCGCATTTACGGATAATTTTCTGATCTACTCCGGGGACCACACCTTTACGTTGGGCACTCATAACGAATACACTAAATATCGCAACCTCTTTATCCAGGACGCCTATGGCGCTTATGAATTTGACAGCCTTGGGGCTTACCAGGCGGGAAAACCGAGCCGTTACTTTTACAGCTACTCCCAGATTGAAGGCACTCCCTACCCGGAAGCAAACTGGGGCTATTACCAATTAGGATTCTATGCCCAGGACGCCTGGAAGATTGCACCTGCCTTCAACTTTACCTATGGGGTGCGGGCAGATATTCCCCTGATGCCGGATGAACCGCTCTACAATCCCACTTTTGCAGAGGCATTCCCGGGAAGAAGCACTTCGGAAGTGCCGTCGGGCAATTTCGTCTGGTCGCCGCGTTTCGGGTTTAACTGGGATATTCTCGGGGATCGCAGCACCCAGCTTCGCGGCGGGTTTGGAATGTTTTCCGGTTTTCCGCCGGGGGTATGGATCTCCAACCAGTACAGCAATACCGGCGTGGAATTATTCCGGCTGGATCTGCGCGGTGCAGCAGCGCCGAATTTCAGCCCGGACCCCTTTAATCAGCCCCTGGGCCAGGCAATAGCAACCTCCGAAGTTAACTTGACCGACACCGATTTCAAAATGCCCCAGGTTATGCGCACCAACATCGCGCTGGACAAACAACTCCCGCGCGGCTTTGTGGGAACGTTGGAGTTTGTGCACGGAAACAACGTGAATGAAATCCGTTTCCGGAATATCAACCTCGGAACCGACGGCTATGGCAGCGCGGTGGGCGAGGTCCCGCATGGCGCCGATGGCCGGCCGGCTTATGCAACGTTCCGAGATACGGATGGGGACGGAACCATCGAATCAAACCTTACTTCCGGCGCGTCGGCAGAATTCATCCGGGTGAGAACGAGCCCCAGTTTCACCAACGTGATTCTGATGGAGAACACCGACGAGGGATACCAGTGGAATTTCACCGCCCGTCTGCAAAAGCAGCTGAACCAGGGAATTTTCCCGAATATGTTCGGCAGCCTTGCATATACGATCAGCGAGGCCCAGGATATCAACAGCAACCGTTCCAGCCGGGCCATCTCCAACTGGCAATTCAACGAGACCGACGACCCCAACGGCGAAACGGTCGGGCGTTCGGATTTCTTAGTGCGCCACCGCTTCATGGGTAATCTTTCCTATCAATTCCAATATGCCGGCGGATGGGCCACCACGGTCTCCCTGTTCTACGAAAGCCGCTCCGGCGCCCCGTTCAGCTACCTGTACGGCGATGACGCCAACGGCGACGGCGTATCCGGAAACGACCTGGCATTCATTCCCGCCCGGCAGAGCGACGTGGTTGTGAGCGCCAGCGATTGGGCAAAGATCGAAGCTTTCATCAACTCCGATGAAGCCCTGCAAAACGCCCGCGGCGACATTTTCCCGCGCAACTCCGCCACCGCGCCCTGGCAAAATTACCTGGATTTGCGGATCGCGCAAAAGCTCCCCACTTACCTGTTCGGGAACCTCGAAGTCACCCTCGACATCCTCAACCTGCCCAACCTGCTGAACAGCGACTGGGGAAAGATCAAATTCGTAAATAATGATGCGTTCAATATCTACCGGCTCGATGGATATGACGCCGCAAGTGGAAGACCCAAAATCCGCTTTACCCAGGGCGATACGAATAAGGATGGCAAGATCGACCGTAATGACATTTTCCAAACTTCCGATCTGGCCTCGCGCTGGCAAATGCAGATTGGCTTGCGCTACAGCTTCTAAACGGATTTAGAGCTTCGATTCATGCTTCCGAAAGCCGCTCTCCAACACGGGAGCGGCTTTCTTTTTGAGGCTCTAGAACCTCAAAGACCTCAAAGGTTTTGAAAACCTTTGAGGTCTTTGCTTTTTTTCTAAAAAGGTATTGAAACATTTCGCCGCGGAATCCCGTCTGCTTTCGACGTGTGAGTGCTTGAAATTCAATAGAGAGCACGGACAGGAGATAATTAGTCGGCGATTATTACCAACGCAGCGTTTTCCCCGGTCGAAATTTTTAAAAAATCTTAACCCACACTATAAAGACGGAGCGAGACCCCCCATGTCGAAGAAAAAAATTATCATCGCTACAATTGCCATACTGGTGATTGCCCTGGTTGTCGTGACCATCCAAATGCAAAACGGCGGGCCCAAGGGACTGGAAGTGCAGACGTCCCAGGTGAAGAAGCAAAAAATCGTGCAGACCGTCACCGCTACCGGAAGAATCCAACCCAAGACCCAGGTAAAGATCAGCGCAGACGTGAGCGCCAAAATAATGAAATTAGGCGTTAAGGAAGGCGACTGGGTGGAAAAAGGCGATTTCCTGGTGGAACTGGACCGGGAACGGCTGTTAGCGGAAGTGGAAAGCGCGGAAGCGAATTTGAGATCTTCCCAGGCCAACGCCAAGCTGGCAAAAGAGAACATGGTCAAGGCCGAAAAAGATTACCTGCGCACCAAAGAATTGTTCGAGAAGAACCTGGAATCCCAGGCCAGTATAGACGCCATGCACGCAGCTTTTGAAGTGGAGAAAGCGCGCTACGAATCGGCCATGGATCAAGCTGCGCAAGCCCAGGCCGCCTTAAAACAGGCGCGGGACGGATATTCCAAGACCACCATCTACGCGCCCATGGCCGGCACCATCAGCCAATTGAACAAAGAAGTGGGTGAAATTGCCCTCGGTTCTCAGTTCCAGGAAGACGTCATCATGGTGGTTTCCGACCTCTCCAAAATGGAAGCGGTGGTGGACGTGGATGAAAACGACGTCGCGACCGTGGCCGTCGGCGATTCCGCCGCCGTTGAAGTGGATGCCCTCCCGGAACATATTTTTAAAGGGGTGGTGACGGATATTGCCAATTCCGCCAAGGTAAGCGGGCAGGGTTCCGCGGACCAGAAAACCGAGTTCGAAGTCAAAATTGCCGTTACCGGCGTTAAGCCGGCCGAAAATGGGGGATTGACCGCCCAGAACCCGGAGATCAAAATGTCCGGGAATGCCCCCATGCAAGCCCTGAGACCGGGCATGACCTCCAGCAGCGATATCATCACCGAAACCCGGCAGGAGGCCCTGGGAGTGCCCATTCAAAGCGTGGCGGTACGCACCCCCGATCAACTCAAGCGAAAAATGCCGGAAGGCAAGGGCAACCTCGCGATTGCGGATGATTCCTCTACCCAGCAGTTTATCCCCGATCGCGACGGATTCTGCCAGGTGGTATTCATCGTTCAAAACGAGGTCGCCGAGGCCAGACAAGTTACAACCGGCATTCAGAGCGAAAGCCATATTGAAATCCTGCAAGGCCTGTCGGAAGGCGACGAGATCGTTAGCGGCAATTACCGGGCGATCAGCAAAGACCTGGAAAACGGTTCCACCGTGATCGTGAAAAACCAGCCGAATGGGAAAAAGTAAGAGCATGTTCAGGTGTTTTTGTGTTCGAGTGTTTTAGTTAAAAAGATGCTCCCTGTAGCAGAACACTATGACACCAGAACACCAAAACACTTGCGCACCTGAAAACTTCAATCACTTTTTAAGGAAACGGGTTATGGCATTTGAAATTGATAATATTTTCAAAACCTATCAAATGGGCGGGGTGGAAGTTCCGGCGTTACGGGGCGTTTCCCTGAAGGTTGACAAGAACGAGTATATCGCCATTATGGGGCCTTCCGGTTCCGGGAAATCCACTCTCATGAACATTATCGGCTGCTTAGACATTCCCACTTCCGGGCACTATTTCCTGGAAGGAGAAGACGTGAGCACCTTGAAAGATGACCAGCTTGCCGTAATTCGCAATAAGCGGATCGGGTTCGTCTTCCAAACCTTTAACCTGATTCCCCGCTCCAACATTTTCCATAACGTGGAGCTTCCCCTGATCTACTCCGGCCTTCCGGCTTCCCGGCGCAGGAAATTAGCGGAAGAAGCGATCGAGAAAGTCGGCTTGAGTGACCGGATCAAACACAAACCGAACGAACTCTCCGGGGGACAGCGCCAGCGAGTGGCGATTGCCCGCGCGCTGGTAAATAATCCCAGCATCATCCTCGCCGACGAACCGACCGGCAACCTGGACAGCGCCACCGGGGAAGAGATTATGGGTATTTTCGACCAGTTGCACAAGGCCGGCAACACCATCATCCTGGTTACCCATGAACACGACATTGCCGAACACGCCCACCGGGTAGTGAAGTTGAAAGACGGCCTGGTGGAAAGCGACGAGATCGTTAGAAACGGGCGCTATGCCGAGGCGCTGCAAGACGCATAGCGCAAAGTGCAACGCGAATAGTAAAAAACGCAATTTTTTTCCGCCATGCCTTCTGCGATCTGCGTTTATAAACAGTAACGCCAACAGCCGGGAAAATTATCATGCAATCTTTCAGCGATACAATCGAATCTCTAAAAATTGCTCTCCAGGCGATTAAAGCCAATAAAGCGCGGGGGCTCCTCACCACCCTGGGAATTATCATCGGGATTGTGGCGGTGGTTACTACCATGACCGCGGCCAACGGCCTGGAAAATTCATTCAAGGAGAGTATTTCGGTGCTCGGTTCTGACGTGCTCTACGTTTCCCGAACTCCCTGGGTGCACAGCGGTCGCTGGTTCGAATTCCGCAATCGCCAGAACCTGACCCTCAAAGAAGCCGATAAGCTCAAAATACAATTGAAAAAAGCAGTGGCGGTCAACCCGCTTACCGAGACCCGGCGCAGCATTAAATATCGCTCCCGGGTCATCGACGACGTCAGCATCGTGGGTACTACCGACAAACACATCGTGGTTTCCAGCGGGGTGCCGGATTACGGCCGGTTTTTGAACCATTACGACGTGGAATACAAACATTTCGTATGCGTGATCGGTTCCGAGGTTAAAAAGCGGTTGTTCGAAACCGTCGATCCGATCAATAAAAAGATGAAGGTCGGGCGCTATGATTTCCGGGTGGTGGGAGTGATGGAGCAACAGGGCGGGGCCGGGATGTTCGGAGGACCTAATTTCGACATGCAGATTTATATTCCCATTACTTCGTTCATGAAAGCGTTTGGCGGGCGGGACCGCGACTTTGATTTTGTCGTGAAGGCGCCCAGCACGGAAGCCCTGCCGGATTTCGAATACGAATTGGTAGGGGAAATGCGCAAAATCCGCAAATTGAAGCCGACCGATAAGGATGATTTTTCCATCAACCAGATGAGCACCCTGGTGGCGGCTTACAACAACGTAATGGGCGTGGTGGTTATGATCGGCCTCCTGATTACCGGGGTTTCCCTGTTCGTGGGCGGCATCGGGGTCATGAATATCATGTTCGTATCCGTAACCGAGCGAACCCGGGAAATCGGCATCCGCAAAGCCATCGGGGCCAAACGCAGAACGATCTTAACCCAGTTTCTGTTTGAATCATCCGTAATTTGCCTGCTTGGGGGTTTGGCAGGCGTGATACTTTCTTTTGGCGTTACGGCGTTGATCAATTCCACCGTTATGCCGGCGAGTATTTCCATTCCCATCGTGATTGTCGCCTTAGCGATTTCGGTTCTGGTGGGCGTCTTTTCCGGCATTATCCCGGCGTACCGGGCCTCCCGTCTCAACCCCATCGAGGCGCTGCGTTATGAATAATAAAGCAGTGTTCGGGTGTTGTAGTGTTTGAGTGTTATAGTGCAACAATCCATGCCAACCCAAACACTATAACACTTCGTTATTCACCTGGAAAACAAGCAGGAGTAAAAAATATGATGCAGCTATTGGAAGCATTCAAAATGGCCTTGACGGCGATCTGGAGCCACAAGCTCCGTTCCTCCCTCACCCTGGTGGGCATCATTGCCGGGGTAGCCTCCATTATTGCGGTGATGACCGGTATTTCGGTAGTGCAGGGCACCATTGAAAGTGAGCTAAGCGTATTGGGCACCACCGTGTTCCAGGTACAAAAATGGCCCGCGGGGGATTTCGGCAATGAAGTGGATTGGCGCAAGATTATGCGCCGGAAACCGGTGACGGTAGAAAATGCCAACGCCATCCGGGAAAAAGTAAGCACGGTAAGCCTGGTAGGTTCGGAATTGTGGAGCTTCGGCCACAAAGCCCAGTATAGCAATAAAACCACCAACTCCAATTTAACCATTTGCGGCGGCACCCCGGAGTACGCCCCCAATAACACCCATTACGTTCAAGATGGCCGGAATTTGTCTAACGAAGACCTTAAAGTCGGTAGAAGCGTGGTGCTGTTAGGGTTTGGGGTGGCGCAAGAGCTTTTCCCTTTCAGCGATCCCATTGACAAAACTGTTAAAATCGACGGACGTAAGTTCACCGTGATCGGGGTGCTGGAAGATAAAGCGTCGGCGATGGGCGGGGGATATAATAATTACCTGATTATGCCCGTCACCCGCTTTCAGCAGATTTACGGGATGAAAGACAACTGGGGCAACACCCGTTCGGTGAACGTAACGGTGCGGGCGGTGTCCCAGGAGTTGCTGGCCTCCGCCATCGAAGAAACCCGGGGGGTATTGCGGATGGAACGCAAGGTTCCCCCCAAGGAGGAAGATGATTTTACGATTTTTACCAACGACAGCCAGATCAAGGCTTTCAACAAAGCCACCGCGGGAGTCAAAACTGGCGCGTTTGTGATCGGTATTGTCGCATTGGTGGTGGCCGGGATCGGGATTATGAATATTATGCTGGTATCCGTTACCGAAAGGACCAAAGAGATCGGGGTGCGGAAATCGCTTGGCGCCAAGCGCCGGAACATTCTCTCTCAATTCCTGTTGGAGGCGATTGTGCTCTGCAATATCGGCGGGGTTTTGGGGGTGCTGGTTGGTTTCGGCCTGGGAAATATTGTGACCTTTTTTACCGGTTTCGCCGCGGTGATCCCGGCAGAGTGGGCGGTTATCGGCCTGGCATTTTGCACTACTGTGGGCCTGGTTTTCGGGATGTGGCCGGCCGTGGTGGCCTCGCGCTTGAATCCTATTGAAGCATTGCGATATGAATAGTTCTTCTTTGCACCTGGCAACCAGGGGAAGAACCGGCAGTTAGCAGCAGGCAATCTGATGCAGCCTGCGTGAAGATTGCCTGCTGCTAACCGTTGAAGATTTCCATACTCTCGTTAACTTGATCTACGCTTTTTCGCGGCTTTTTTCGATTTCCGGGCCTTGCGTTCTGCTTTCGAAAATTCAACCTTGTCATAAATATCTTTCAGGGAGATGCGGAAATCGATTCGCGGAATGCTCAATATATCTTCTGCGTTATGGTACTCCGTCAATACCCACCTGCCGTCCTCCGCTTTGGAAAAATGCTCCACCTGAAATTGATATTGATCGACCAGAACGTATTCCTTTAAGCTCTCGATGGCGCGGTAGAGGAA
>WYBG01000404.1 GCA_011526015.1 Deltaproteobacteria bacterium
ACAAAATGCTATGAAAGAACCGGCAGGGAGGCTACAATAAAAAAGCAGGAACGCCAACCGGGCATTCCTGCTTTTTTGCAAAAAATGGGCGGGTGCGCAACAAAAATTACTTGGCGGCAATAAATTGAGCCTGAATTTCGATATCCACGTCGTTGCCGGCCACCAGCCCGCCGGTATCCAGAACCTTGTTCCATTTTACCCCAAATTCCTGGCGGTTGATGGTCAATTTTGCCTCGATTCCCACCCGGTTATTGCCCTGGGAATCGGTGATGGGACCTTTAACGGTGAAGGGCAGGGCTACCTCTTTGGTAACGCCGCGGATGGTTAAATCCCCGTGGGCGACGAACCCGGTATCGGTCTTTTCAACTTTCTTGCTGACAAAAACCACTTCAGGGAAATTCTCGGCGTCGAAGAAATCGCCGCTGCGCAGGTGATTATCGCGCTTCGGCTCGTTGGTATCGATACTGGGGACGTGGATGCGGGTGGTTACGGAAGAATTGGCGGCGTTTGCAAGATCCAACGTCAGGTCGATTTCATATTCGTTGAATTTGCCGTACACGGTCGTAATCACCATGTGGTCAACCGCAAAGCCAATGTTACTGTGGCTTTTGTCCACATTGTATTTTACAGGCTGGCTAAAGCCCGCGTTGATCAATGAAACCGCTACGAGTAATAGAACGGGAACTAAGTACTTCTGCATGATATGTCCTCCTAATCAGGTTATGGAGATTATAGATTGAGACCTTTCAGGCGATTACAGGCTCCTCAACCTTTTCGCCGGTCTCATTTGGAGAAGATATTTACCCTTTTACTTCGTGAGTTCTGTAACCATCGTTACACGCTCCCGGTTCCAAAGGGCGAAAAATATCATGCAGAAAAATGCCGAACGCAAGCGTCTAATATTGATGATTGCGGAAAATTTGCAGCGCCAGGTCCGGCTGGTCCACTTCCAGGATTACGATCCCCTGTTTCTGGGTTTCCAGCATGGAACCGTACATATATTCAATGTTGATGCCGGCGTTGCCCAATTTTTGGGTCAGCTCCATCACCGCGCCGCGGCGATTGGGCATGGTTTCCCGCAGGGCTTCCCGCAACTCGGCCTGGTAGCCGTTATCGTGAAGCGCTTTTACCGCCCCCTCGGGGTCGGATACGTACATCCGGGCAAAATCGATGAACATGGCGATGGCGTAAACCGCGATGTTTTTCTTTTTCAGCACCCGCGCCATGTCTCCCGCCACCCCCGCTTTGTTCTCCAATACCACATATACTTCGGCAATTTTTTCCATACAATCTCCTGGTTCTTGAAATATTTATCCCTTCACGATCATCATTCCCGGAGCGCCTTTTTGAAACTTTCCAACCTCGGCCGCTGCTGTTACCCCGGCCCGGTGCAAGGTCTGTACTAATTCCGCTGCCTCCTTTTCGGGAACCGACACGAGCAGCCCCCCGGAGGTTTGGGCGTCGCAAAGCAGGATTTTGTCGGTGTGCGCGAGCGCCTCACTCCAACGCGCGTGAGGAGAGACGAAATCCAGGTTGTTGAGTGTTCCCCCCGGAGCCACCCCGGCCGCGGCTAATTCCCGGGCTCCCGCAATCAAGGGTATTGCGGAAGCCTGAACAACCGCGCTTACCCCGCTGCCCCGGGCCATTTCCAGCAAATGTCCCAGCAAACCGAAACCGGTTACGTCCGTGCAGGCGTGAACCGTGAAGCGGGAAAGAGTCTCCGCAGCCGCGCGGTTCAGCTCGCTCATGGTTCGAATAGCAAGCCGGGCGGTCTCCGCCTCCGCCAGCCCGCGTTTCATGGCCGTGGCGATGATGCCGGTACCGAGCGGCTTGGTGAGAATCAGCGCGTCGCCGGGGCGGGCGGCAGCGTTGGTCCAAATTCGCCGGGGATCGACGATCCCGCTCACCGCCAGCCCGAATTTCGGCTCGCTATCGTCAATGGTATGCCCGCCGATGATGCTGATGCCCGCTTCCGCGGCCTTGTCCTGCGCGCCCCGCAGGATTTGGCGCAGAACTTCCATGGGCAGGCGGCTGGAAGGGAAAGCGACGATGTTCAACGCAAACAGCGGCCTGGCGCCCATGGCGTAAATATCACTGAGGGAATTGGCCGCAGCAATCGCCCCGAACTGGTAGGGATCGTCCACAATGGGGGTGAAAAAATCCACCGTCTGCACGATGGCGGTTTGTTCGCCGAGGCGGTACACCGCCGCGTCGTCGGAGGTGGCGGTTCCCACCAGCACGTTGGGATCGGTCGAGGGCGGCAACTGCTGCAAGATTTTTTCCAGCGCCTGGGGACGAAGCTTGCAGGCGCAGCCTAACCCGTGGGTAAAATGGGTTAGTTTGACGCCCTCCGCAGGCAGAAGCGGCGCTGCCGGCGTTTCCGAAGAAGGCTGCAAGCGCCGCACCGCGGCAATCACGATCTCCGCCGCCCGGTCGATTTCCCCTGCGCCGGTCATTTTGCCGGTGGAGAAGCGCACCGTTCCCATCGCGTAGGGCAGCGCCACCTTCATGGCCGCAAGGGTGGCGGAAACGTCCACGGAATCGCTGTGGCAGGCTGCGCCGGCAGAGGCGGCTACATCTTCCAATTCCGCGAGCAGAGTGTTAGCCTCGAGGTTGGGAAAGCCCAGGCTGAGGGTGTTGGGGAGGCGTTTTTCCGGGTGGCCGTTCAGCTTGATATGGGGCAAATTTTCTTTCAAATGATGAAAAAGGCGGTCGCGCATCTCCCGCATGTGGGCGGCATTCTTTTCCAGGTCGCGCCCGGCGATCTCGCAGGCTTTGCCCAGCCCCACCGCTAACAGCACGTTCTCGGTGCCGGCGCGCCGGTTCTGCTCGTGATCCGCTCCGTGAACCTGCTTTTGCAGGCGCACCCCCTTGCGCACGAACAGCGCCCCGATCCCTTTCGGGGCATATAATTTATGCCCCGCCACGCTGAGCAGATCCACTCCCAGCTCATCCACCCGGGCGGGAATTTTTCCTACGGACTGCGCCGCGTCAGTATGGAAAAGGATATTGTGGGCGCGAGCAATCCTACCGATTTCTTCAATCGGCTGGATGGTGCCAATCTCGTTATTGGCGTGCATAATGGTGATGAGAATGGTTTGCGCGGTGATCGCGTTTTCTACCGCGGCGGGATCCACCAGCCCGAATTCATCCACCGCCAGCCAGGTGACCCGGAAACCGTTCTCCTCCAAGTATTTGCACACCTCCGCCACGGCGGGATGTTCGATTTGGGAGGTAATAATATGATTACCCTTGTTGCGATAGGCAAACGCCTCGCCTTTGATCGCCAGGTTGTTCGATTCGCTGCCGCCGCTGGTAAAAATGATCTCTTCCGGCTGGC